>DTXA01000246.1 GCA_012962735.1 Candidatus Latescibacterota bacterium | reverse complement strand
GGGGGAAGCCGGAGGACTTGGCTGGAGCAGCCGTCTTCTTAGCCTCAGAAGCCTCCGACTATATCACCGGCCAGACCATCTTTGTAGACGGCGGATGGCTCTCCTCATAGATCTTATCGGGTTCCTCTGGGACCCGTCTAAGTTCATCCTTTCACCCTTATCCTTTTCAAGGGACAGGACAGGCTGTCAGCCTTCTTGCCTCAAGACATATCTTGATGTGGATAGCATAGCCCTGGAGGAAGGACATGGCCGAAGCATATAACCTCTACATAAGTGGGCACAAGCTGCCCTTCGAGAGGTTGAGGGAGGAATTCGCACATGCCGGAAGGGACGGCCTCCCATACCGAAGCGTGCCCTTCTGGATATGGAACGGAAGGCTGAAGCCCGAAGAACTCAGGAGGCAGATAAGGGAATTCAAGGATATGGGCCTTGGTGGCTTCTTCATGCACGCAAGGACAGCCGGGCTCATAACTCCTTACATGGGCAAGGAGTGGATGGAGTGTGTGGGGGCCTCGATAGATGAGGCGAGGAAGCTCGGGATCTACCCCTGGCTATACGATGAGTACGGATTTCCGAGCGGGAAGGCAGGAGGCAAGGTCCCTGAGGCAGGGGAGGATTATCAGAGGAAGGTGCTTCTCTGCTCGGAGGAGAGGGCCGGAGACTTCAGATGGAGGAGGAATACAGTGGCGGCCTTCTGGGCGAAGGAGGGCTCGAAGATAAGCTATCTTCCGGACGAGGACTCAGCAAGGTCCATCCCGGAGGACTCGACCGTGCTCCATTTCTACTACGAGGCCAGGGGCTACCTGGACGTGCTGAGCAGGAAGGCCGTTCAGAGGTTCATAGAGCTCACCCACGTGAGGTACTTCGGTGAGTTCGGGGAGAGGTTCGGGAGGGATATACCTGGGATATTCACCGACGAGCCCTCCTACGGCCTAATCCCCTGGTCCTTCGAGCTTCCCAAGTACTTCGAAAGCCGGAACGGCTACGACATCCGTAGGGCCCTCCCCGCCCTCCTCTACAGGGTGGAGGGTTACGAGAAGGTAAGGCACGACTTCTGGGGGACTGTTCTAGAGATGTTCGTGGAAGCCTACATGAAGCAGATATACCGATGGTGCTCAGAGCGCGGCATAGCCCTTACGGGACACATGGCCTGGGCCGAGACTCTCATGGGCCAGATTACCTTCCACGCAGCTTCCATGCCTCACTACGAGTTTATGCACATCCCCGGGACGAACCACCTGGGCGTTAGGCTCATGGACTGCATGAGGGAGAAGCAAGTCGTGAGTGTGGCAAGGCAGCTCGGAAGGAGGAGGACGCTCTGCGAGGTGGCCGGAGGGATGGGATGGGGAGTGAAGTTCGAGGAGATAAAGTGGGTCACTGAATGGCAGCTCGCCTTAGGGATAAACCTCCTCTGCCAGCACATGCATCACTACACCCTGCACGGCCCTGCAAAGAGGGACATCCCTCCTTCGTACTCCTACCAGCAACCATGGTGGGGGGAGTACAGGCTTCTGAGCGACTACTTCGCAAGGCTGATACTTATGCTAAGCCAGGGGGAACCTAGGGCAGAGGTCTTGATGATCCATCCGATACGCTCTGCTTGGATTCTGTTCGACGGAAAGATGGTATCCGGCCCCATCGATACCCACGGCGGGCCTGAGCTTGTGGAGTACAACGCAAGGCAGGCTGAGATCGCAAATTCCATGCTCTCTATCCACAGGGACTTCGACTACGGAGACGAGGGGATAATATCAAGGTACGGAAGGGTAAAGGGGGAGAGATTCTTGGTTGGGGAGGCATCGTACAGGGTTGTGGTCCTCCCGGAGCTCATCTCGATAGGAAGGAGGACCCTAGAGCTTTTGAGGGAATTCATGGAGAACGGAGGGAGGGTTGTCTGTATAGGGGAGCCCCCGAGGATGGTGGATGGGCTGAGCTCTGAAGAACCCAGGAAGGTGCTCTCCAGGGCTTACGGCTTCGACCTTCCTCCCTGGCCTCCGGAATTTAAGAGGGCTGGCCGCCACGACCAGCCCAAGACATGGGAAGGGACGAGGAGGGTGCTGAAACGCGAGTTGGACAAGGTGCTGGAGCCATCCGTAGAGGTGAAGGGCCCTGGAGGGGAGGAGCTCGAGCACGTATATTGCCACGAGAGGGACTTGGGTGAGGGAAGGAGGCTCCTGTTCCTGGTCAACATAAGCAGGGAGAGGGCGGTGGATGCGACCGTCAGGATAAGGGCTGAGGGGGCTGTCGAGAGGTGGGACCCGGAGACCGGTGATGTGGAGGAGCTCCAGGCTTGCCGGGAGGGGAGCTATCTGGTCCTGCCCCTTTCCTTCCCACCTATGGGGTCCCATCTTCTCGTGGTAGAGCCCACACGCAGGGGCGTAGCGGTGCACCCTCCTGAGGAAGAGACCATAGGGACCAAAGAGCTTTGGGGCGAATGGGTCCTGGAAAGGAGCGACCCTAACGCCCTTACGCTGGATTACTGCCGCTGGGCCTTGGAAGGACGGGAGATGAGCGAGCCCCAACCCACGCTGAAGGTCAGGGCCGAACTCGAAGGTTACATGAAGGAGCACCCCGGCCGGGAGCCCGGGCTCGTGCTGGAGTACGATTTCGAGGTAGACCCCTCTGTGGACCTTTCCGGGATGACGCTGGTCTTGGAGGGGCCGGAGCTTTTTTCCATCTACCTAAACGGCCAAAAGGTAAGCTCGAAGGATATTGGATGGTGGAGGGACATAGCCTTCAGGAAGGTCCCTATGGGAAGGTCCGCAAG
>DTXA01000245.1 GCA_012962735.1 Candidatus Latescibacterota bacterium | reverse complement strand
GGTCCGTATGTTGCCCATGAAAGCCCCCTTCAGTATACCATGCAAACCGTGCGGTAGGCTTCCTTCTTCCCGGTGTCCCCGTCCACGCGGATTCTACACACGTACACCCCAGGGGCCACCCTGTCCCCTCTTTCGTCCCGACCGTCCCATCGTATCTCTCCCTCGTACCCGTAGTTGCCGCTCCTTCCTTTCCGGTCATACAGCACCCGGACCAATTTACCCTCCAAATCGTAGAGCTCAACCCGGACCCTTCTGGGCCTCTTGACCTTAAGTACGGTGAAGCGCACGAAAAGCTCGTCGGCCTGGCCGTCCCCGTCGGGGGTGAAGACAGGGTCTACTTGGACGTTCCCCAGGAGGGCGTCCTCCTTGGCCAGGGACGGAAGCATAACCTGCATGGCCTTTCTGACCGATGGGTCCGGGTCCACCCGCTGCCAGACGTCCGGGGTGCCGGATATGAAGGTTGAAAACTCCGTTCCGTTGGAGAAAACTGCGCACCTGAAGTCAATCTCCACAGAGTCCCTCCTGACCCTCCAAGGCAGCCGGACCAACAGGGAATCCTCCCCAGATAATATCTGGACGAGGGCCACCTCGTTCCCCCTCACCCAAACCTTTATCCCCTCAGGACGGGACGGAGTGCGCACCAAAATCCTATTGAATCCCGTACTCCCCGGGGTGTACATCGGCCGCACGACGAGGTGGAACTCCTGGGGGATCCCGGGTTCGGCCGTCCTGGGGCGGACCTCTCCGAAGACGGCCCCGGCGGCCGGCCTGCCGTAGAAGAGGGTGATAGAATCCAGGGAAGGTGCTACCTTCGGGTCGTCCGAGAGCAGGCGGACCTGAAGCTGGACGTACCGTCTGGGGGATGGGGATGCGAACTGTGCCCCCGGCCCAGTATAGGGGGCGCTCCACCCGCTCCAGTACCTCTCGTCCGGAACCTTGAGCACCACGCTGTCCCCCCTTGCGAATGGGGGGAGCCAGTAGTACCTACTCCGCGTGACCTCTCTGCCGCTTTTGTCATAGAAGCGCACCTTCTTCCGAATTTGCTCCCCGGTCCGGGAGCGCACCTGTATGTGGGTCCCCGGAGGGATATCCCCTTCCCAGGAGATGGAGGTTATGCTCCTGGTCGCCCCTAAGTCTATGAGAGAGGAGGTCAACTCCACGCCAGGGATGTATCCTTCGCCGAAGATCTGGAACTCTAAAAGCAGGGAGGGGGAGAGGGCATATCCCGTGCGCCAGATCCCCTGGCCGTAGAAGTGATGGAAGAAGATGTACCGGACCCGTTTGGGTGGGGAGAAATGGAATTCGAAGTTGTTCAACTTGGGCAGGACCAAGGTGTTGTTCACATCTATGACCTTCTCCCATTTAAAGTTTCTTCCTTGGACCTGCCAGACCTCGGGTTTAGGAAGCACAGATTCCCTCCCATCCGAAAAATATATCTTAAACCCGTCCATCGGCTGCTCATCCCACCTCTTCACAGTGGTGGCTATCCCTGTGGAGAGCTTTATCATATCCACCCAGAACACCGCCCCAAGGTCCCAGTTGAACCACGGACCGTTTACCCTTCCCTGGAGCCAGTTGTCCCCTAGCCGGCTCATCCTCCATCCTGTCCACATCAGCCCGTCGAAGATATTGATTGGGAGGCTAACCTGTCCGGACTTAGCAAAACCCCCCCTGGCGACGGTGCCCAAAGCGATGTTGTCCCCCAAAGCGATGACCTCCACCTCCGCCAGGCCGGGGCTTTCCACCTTGCGGGTGAAGAATATCTTTACATACTGTATGAACTTTCCCGAGAGAGGGTTGCCGTGGAGATCCCGTTCGTGGTCG
>DTXA01000244.1 GCA_012962735.1 Candidatus Latescibacterota bacterium | reverse complement strand
GAAAACAGGGCCGTCTCTGTTGCAGAAAAGCAACCCGAACAGACAAGAAATACGACAAGCAGTGCGAAAAGAAGTATCTCAATCAATGAGAGCTCGTCCAACAAGCCCCCTAAAAACTCCCCGATTCAAAAACTCTGTTGTCAAAAAGAAATCTCCGGAACGGCCGAGACCGAGGCGCAGGAGTTCTGGGACATCTATAAACTTGAGGTAGTGGTGATCCCCACCCACAAACCGGTGCGCAGGATAGACTACGACGACTTCATCTACCGTACCAAGAGGGAGAAGTACAGCGCGATAATACAGGAGATAGAACGCCTCCACAAGAAGAACCTCCCAGTCTTGGTGGGCACCGTCTCGGTGGAGGTATCGGAGACCTTAAGCAGGATGTTGCGTCGCAGAGGCATCTCCCACCAGGTCCTGAACGCCAAGTACCACCAGCGGGAGGCCGAGATCGTGGCCATGGCCGGCCAACCGGGCGCTGTCACCATAGCCACGAATATGGCTGGGAGGGGCACGGACATAAAACTGGGGTCTGGGGTGGTGAAGTGCCTTGGGGGGCACCAGTGCGCTCTGGTGGCGGACCCGAACGAGGATACCCCCCTCTGCCCGTACTTCAAGGAGCTGAACTGCTTGGAGGATGTGCCATGCGGTCTGCACATCATCGGCACCGAGCGCCACGAGGCACGTCGCATAGACCGACAGCTCAGAGGTCGTGCTGGAAGGCAGGGGGACCCGGGGGCCTCCAGGTTCCTCATCTCATTAGAGGACGACCTTATGCGCCTCTTCGGGTCCGAGCGTATAGCCGCTATCATGGACAAGATGGGGGCCAAGGAGGGGGAGGTCATCACCCACCCACTTGTGACCAAGTCCATAGAGCGTGCTCAGAAGAGGGTGGAGCAGCGAAACTTCGAGATCAGAAAGAGGCTGCTCGAATACGACGATGTGATGAACCGCCAACGGGAGGTGATATACGGCCGTCGTAAGATGGCCCTTTTGGCCGAGGACCTGAGCGAGGAGGTCCGCAATACGGTCGAGGCAGTGGTGGCGGACATCGTGGAGGCACATACCGACTCCAAGGCTCGGGAGGACTGGGACGTAGAGGGGCTCAGGAGGGAGTTCCGGGAGATATTCCTCATAGAGCCCCGGGTGGATGGCCAGGTGGACGCAGAGGCCCTGAAGGAAGCCCTGGCCCGGGCCGCATGGGAGCTGTACGAGCGCAGGAGGTCCCTGTTCGATCCGGAGCAGATACGGCATTTCGAGCGGATGGCCCTCCTGAGCGCCATAGACGATCTGTGGAAGGAACACCTGTATGAGATGGACCTCCTCCGTGAGGGCATAGGTCTCAGGGCGTACGGCCAGAGGGACCCGCTGATAGAGTATAAGCGGGAGGCGTTCGATATGTTCGAGGACCTGCTGGCCCGGATAGACCGGGAGGCGGTCAAGACCCTGTTCTGGCTGCCAGTCCAGGAGGTGGCCGAGCCACGTTGGGTCAGAAGGCGCCGCAGGGGAGGGGAGCGCCTCATCCACGAGGATACCACGGGCATGGGCTTCCATATCCCTAGGGCCGCCGCATCACCTCCAGTGGTCCCCGTGCAAACTGCCGGGCCGGGGGTCGCAGAGGTCCCGGAAGAGGCTTCCAAGAAGCTTCAGCCCGTGCGGGTGGGCAAAAAGATAGGCCGGAACGACCCCTGTCCCTGCGGAAGTGGCAAGAAGTACAAGAAGTGTTGCGGGAGGCACATTGTATAGAGGCGTGGGCTGTAAGATGGATATACGCTCTGTGGGCATTGCGGCCAATCTCCGCAAGTCGGGGGTCTACGAGGTCGTAGGCAAGCTCATAGATCTTTTGAGGGAGCGAGGGCTTGTCGGGATCTTAGAGGAGGACCTCAGGGACCTCTTCCCCGGAGGACGAGCTCTGAACGTCGGGGACATAAGGGGGGCAGACGTAGTTGTGGCCATAGGGGGGGACGGGACGATCCTCCGCACGGCCAGGGCCCTTCGGGGGACCGGGGTGCCGATATTAGGTGTGAACCTGGGGAGGTTGGGATTTTTAGCCGAGGTATCGGCGGAAGAGCTGAGCGAGGCGCTCGGGATGGTGCTGGACGGAAAGGCCCAGGTGGAGGAGCGGATGGGACTTACCACATACGCGGAGGGGGAGGGGAGGGAATTCTTTGCTGTGAACGATGTGGTGCTGGAACGGGGGACTTCCCCCCGGATGATAGAAGTGAGGGTATTCGTAGGGGAGGAGTTCTTGGGGTCCTACTTGGCGGACGGCGCTATTCTGGCCACGCCCACTGGCTCCACCGCCTACTCCCTCTCGGCTGGCGGGCCCATCGTGCACCCGAAGCTGGAGGGCATACTTCTGACCCCCATCTGTCCCCATTCCCTCTCGGTGCGCCCTATGGTCCTTCCGCCGGACGAGGAAATAGTCCTGGGCGTCCGCTCCGACTGGGGGGAGGATATGGCCCTGACCGTGGACGGCCAACTGCGCTGTCGGCTCCATCCCGAGGACAGGGTAGCCGTGCGTAGGGCCCGGGAGCGGGTAAGGCTCCTCACGCTTCCTGGGAGGTCATTCTATAACGTCTTGTGCACCAAGTTGCTTTGGGGAGGGGGAAAGCAGTGCATTTCGCAGGAGGCGAAATGTTAACCGATCGCATACGGGCGTTGAAAGAGGAGATTGTGTTCCGGGTGTTGAGAGACGGGGAGATGGTGGAGCTGGGTCAGGTGCGCAGGCGAGGGGCGCCGCCCTCGGTGGTGCGCAGGCTCGCCGAGCTGGTGGAAGCCCTCTTAAAGGAGGAACGGGCCCGCAGGGCCCAGAGCCCCCTGAACTACGAACATCCTAAGGTACAGAGCCTCTTAGGCCAATTGGACGAGCTGCTGGAGGAAGTGGCGACCTTCCCTAAGGAGAAGGTGGAACGGTTGGTGGAGGAGTACATCCAATGGGAGATATGGATACGCATAGCCCCGTCCGAAATGGCCCCTAAGGTGATCTTCCGGGGCCGGGAGCGGGTCTCCGGGGAGGAAGCCCTGCGAGCTGTACAGCGGATGCCCTTGGAAGAGGTCTATGAGAAAGGGTTGCGGAAGCTCTTAGATGGCATCGGGGAAGTCGGACAGGAGGAGCTGGGGAGTTTGTTCAGAAGGGTGGAGCGGGAGGCCCTCGACCGGGACCCGGTGGAATTCTTGATGGGGGGCGTGGCGTCCCTTATGGAGTTGTTCCTGGGGAGGGAGGTGCAGGAAGAGGACCAGGTGGACCTCGACGTCTTGGAGCACCTATTGAGGGGCAGGGGTATGGAGGAGTGGGCTCGACTCATAAGGGTCCAGAGGGCGTTGGGGCATACGGAGTGGACCCTATCTCAGGTGCGCCGGGTTTTGGAGATGAGCTACCGGATGGAGGAGGGGCCCCCGGAGGAGATGGTCCCCATCGGGGTGGAGGAGCTGGTCGGGCCCAGGCGGGAAGAAACCCCCGTTTCGCTCCCCTCCCTTCGGGAGCTCATAGGTCGGAAGGGCAGGTATTTCGTCCGCAAGCTCTTCGGCAAGGACAAAGAAGTGTTCGAGGCCGTGGTGGACCACCTGGAGCCCATAGCGGACGTACAACAGGCGGAGCGTGAGCTGGAGGAGTGTTGGCGGATATATGGATTGGACCGGAATTCCAAGGCGGCGATGGAGTTCCGGGACATCGTGCTCGCCCGGTATCGGTGACTGATCGTTCACTAGGGGCCCCCAAAAGAGCATCTGAGCAAAGAACTTTTTGGGGCTATAGAGGAGGAGAATATGGGGCTGAAGCCTGATGCCTGGATTCTGAGGATGTGTCGGGAATGCCGGATGATAGAGCCCTTCGAGGAGCGCCTGGTACGCTGGGTGGATGAAGAAATGGTGATCTCCTACGGGCTCTCGAGCTTCGGGTACGACATAAGGATCGCCGACGAGTTCAAGGTGTTTTCGCCCGGCAAGGGCAAACTCACGGTGGTTGACCCCAAGAACTTCGACGCAGATGCGTTCACCGACTTCCGGGGTGGGATGTGTATCATCCCGCCCAATTCCTTCGTTTTGGCCAGGTCTATGGAATATTTCCATATGCCCCAAAATGTTATGGGAATAGTCATCGGAAAAAGCACGTACGCCAGATGCGGCATCATCGTGAACATAACCCCCTTGGAACCTGGATGGGAGGGAAACCTGACCATAGAGATCTCCAACACCACCCCCCTTCCGGCCAAGATCTACGCTGGGGAGGGCATCGCCCAGGTGCTGTTCTTCCAGGGCGACGAAGTCCCCTTGGTGACCTATGCGGACCGTAAGGGGAAATATCAGGGACAGCGAGGGATCGTCCTGCCCAGGGCTTGAGGCCTTTCCAAACGAGGCGGAGAGATATTCACATACGGCCCTCCCCGTAAGTGGAGGGCCTATTGTGCTATATACCTCTAAGTCAGGTAAGATATGTAAAGGACAGGAGGCGTAATGTACGAAGACCTCGCCGGACGCTTCTCCGAATACACCGTGATCCTCCGGCCGGACCGGGACGAGCCCGAATGGTGGGCCGGTGCCCCCTCAGTGCTCAGGACCGATGGCGGCACTTTCTTCTTAGCCGCTCGGATGCGGGAGGGGGTCTCCCCCAGGGGCCGTAGGGGATACGAGGTGCGGGTCCTGGAGAGCGAGGACGGAAGGAACTTCCGGCCGCTCCATTCGATCAAGAGGGAAGAGGTCCCCATACCGGGTCTCGAACGTCCCTCCCTTGTGCGGGACCCCAAGACAGGCAAGTTCAAGCTGTACCTATGCGGCCCCCAGAAACACGGGTGGGGCATCCTGAAGCTCGAGGACGTGGACCATCCGGCTAAGTTCGATCCGAAGACAGCTCATACGGTCTTAGTTGCCCTTCCCCCGGAGGGGGACTTGGTGAGCGTGTGCAGCTACAAGGATCCCCTCGTCCTCTGGGACGGGGAGCGATGGCACCTATACGTCATCGGCGCCGACCGGGTGGAGCGGACGTACCACTTCACGAGCTCAGATGGTGAGAAGTGGACGCCCGACCCCGGCAACCCCGTCCTGGACTCCGGAGGCTGGCACAACTTTTATACCCGTCCCGCCTGCGTCCTTCCCGACGGCGTGGGGTACCTGTTCGTGTACGAGGGCTCCAACCTCTCGTGGAGGGACCCAGTATACAACATCGCCACCGGCCAGGCGTACACCCTGGACCTGTCCCACATCATCGACATAACCCCCTCGGAGCCCTTG
>DTXA01000243.1 GCA_012962735.1 Candidatus Latescibacterota bacterium | reverse complement strand
TCCGGTCCGCAAGTGCCCTGAGCCCGGCGTCGGCGTAGGAGAAAAACCTCTTGTACGCCGGGCATAGATACTCACTGGTTCCACCTGCGACGTAGCGAAACCGGGGACATCCGTTGTGACAGACCCAACTCCAGCGACAGTCCACGCACTCCGAGAAGGGACCAATCTTCCACTCCGAGAACTCCCGGAACTTCGAGCTCTCTAAGATTTCCCCCATGGGAGTCTTCACAAGGTTGCCCAAAAGCCACCTTTTCTCCACGAAGAAGTCGCAGGGGTATACGTCCCCGTTGTACTCCACCACCACGTACGTCCCGCATTTCTTCTGGAAGCTGCACGAATCCGGTCGAAGTCCCAAATAGGTCTGGAGCAGGTTATCGAAGAAGCGGACCGAGGCCTGAGGCCTCCCGTTGTTGTACCAAAGGTCGAAGAGTTCGCACAGGAACTCCCCGTACCCCTCCGGGGTCACAGTGTACATCTGGTCTGGCTCCACGCAGGGGATGAATTGGAGGTGGCGGAATCCTTTGGAGAGGAAGAACTTGTAAAGCCTCTCCGCCTCCCCCTGGGTCCTGCGGGTCACCACTGCCAGCACGTTGAAGGGAACCCCGTACTCTCTCAGGACCTCCGCGGCCCTCATAACCCTCCGGAAGCTACCCCCGGCCGGGGACCTCCTGTGGAGGTCGTGGATATCCTTGGGACCGTCTATGCTCAATCCTATAAAGAAGTTATACTCCCGAAAGAACTCGGCCCATCGTTCGTCTAAAAGCACCCCGTTGGTCTGCACGCTGTTGGCCACCCTCTGACCTCCCCGACCGTGCTTTATCTGGAGGGCCACCACCTTCCTGAAGAACTCCAGCCCGGCCATCAGGGGCTCCCCACCCTGCCAGCAGAACGAGGCCGTTCCCGCCTCGCAGAGCCAGAGGTACTGGGAGATGAAGGCCTCTAAAACTGGCTCGGGCATAATCCGGTGGGGGACTCCGGCATAGGGATCGGAGGACCGGTCCCGGTAGAAGCAATATACACAGGAGAGGTTGCAGTCAGCGGAAGTGGGCTTAACCAGGATGGGGATGCATGCCATAGAGGACTCTAAGTTGGCGAACTTTCCGATGAGATGATCGTTCATTTTAAAGAGACCTTCTCCTTCGGTTTAACATAAGCTAATTGTATCCAAAAAGTATCTGAGCGAAGCGAAGAACTTTTTGGTATTATAGC
>DTXA01000242.1 GCA_012962735.1 Candidatus Latescibacterota bacterium | reverse complement strand
GCTCTACCCCTGAGCTATTCCCGCTCGTCATGGGTAAAGATACACAACCTTCCGGAAAAAGTCAAGGCCTTTATATACCCCAAAAAACTTCTTCACCCCGATACTTTTTGGGACCCCGAGATTCCTGTCTTGTGTTCTACCGGTAAAAGGGTTATCTTTAAAGAAAGTTATGACCCGAAGGTGGCGCATACGGGTATACGGCGTGGTGCAGGGCGTGGGATTCCGCCCCTTCGTGTACGCACTCGCCGGGAGGTTCGGCCTCTCAGGCTACGTCCGCAACGACCCCAAGGGGGTGGAGATCGAGGCGGAGGGGGAGGACGACAGCCTGGAGGCGTTTCTGGAGGCCCTGCGTGAGGAAGCCCCTTCCCTCTCTAAAGTGGAAAGGGTGGAGGTGGAGCCCCTCCCGCCAGCCTGGTTCCGAGGGTTCGCCATCCGGGAGAGCGGGGTAGAAGGGGACCGGAGGACCTTGATCCCCCCGGACGTGGCCACCTGCCCCGAGTGCCTGAGGGAGCTTTGGGACCCGAGGGACAGGAGGTACAGGTACCCCTTTACAAACTGCACTCGCTGCGGCCCCCGATACACTATCATAGTGGACCTCCCGTACAACCGGCCCAACACCACGATGAAGAAGTTCCCCATGTGCCCAGACTGCAGTAGGGAATACGAGGACCCCTCGGACAGGAGGTTTCACGCCCAACCGGTGGCCTGTCCTGCCTGCGGCCCCGGGCTTTGGCTCCTCGGTCAAGAGAGGAGGCCTTTGGAGGGCGAGCCCATCGGCCGGGCTGCTGAGATGCTCTCGGGGGGCCGCATCGTGGCGGTCAAGGGCCTGGGAGGATTCCACCTGGCCTGCGACGCCACCGATGAGAAAGCCGTGGGGAGGCTCAGGGAGCGTAAGGGCCGGGAGGCCAAACCGTTCGCCGTTATGGCCCCAGATATCGAGGCGGCCCGGAGGCTGGCCGAGGTTGGGCCCGAGGAGGAGAAGCTTTTGACCTCCCCCCGGGCGCCCATAGTGTTGCTGAGGAAGAGGGGGGGGCTGGCGGAGGGGGTGTCCCCGAAGATCTCTACGTACGGGATAATGCTCCCCTACACCCCCTTGCACCACCTGCTGCTGAGGGAGGTGGGGCGGCCTTTGGTGATGACCAGCGGCAACCGCTCTGGGGAGCCCATATGCTACACCGACGGAGAGGCCCTCGAGAACCTGAAGGACATGGCGGACGCCTTCCTCCTGCACAACCGGGATATTCACGCCAGATGCGACGATTCGGTGGTCAGGGTGATGGCCGGACGGGAGGTGGTGCTGCGCCGCTCGAGAGGATATGTGCCGGAGCCGATTCGGCTGCCGGTGCGAAGCCCCGTCTCCATCTTGGCCTGTGGGGGATTCCTGAAGAACGCCTTCTGCCTGGTCCAGGGGGACCAGGCTTTCCCCGGGCCGCACATCGGGGACTTGGACAACCCGGATGCCTTTCGGGCCTTTGAGGATGGGGTGAAACACTTAGGAAAGTTGTTGGGTATACGGCCCGAGGCGTTCGCCCACGACCTCCATCCGGATTACCCCACGACCCGATACGCCTTGGAGCAAGATGGAGAGAAGGTCTCGGTACAGCACCACCACGCCCACATAGCCTCAGTTCTGGCCGAGCACGGTCTTACTGGACCGGCCATAGGTGTGGCTTTCGACGGCACAGGATACGGGGAGGACGGAGCCGTGTGGGGGAGTGAGTTCCTGCTCGTCGAGGGCGGGACGTGCCGGAGGGTCGGGCACATAGCCTACGTGCGTATGCCTGGGGGGGAGAGGGCCGTTCTGGAGCCTTGGCGGATGGCTGCTGCCCACCTTTACCAGGCCTTCGGGGAGGAGTTCTTGGAGTGGGACCTGGCCTTCGTCCCCTACATCGGGAACTGGAGGGTGCTCAGGAGGATGTTGGACCGGGGAGTCGCCTCCCCTCTCACCTCGAGCGCCGGCAGGCTCTTCGACGCTGTCTCAGCCGTCGTCGGGGTGCACCCCGGGCCGGTGGCCTACGAGGGCCAGGCCGCCATGGAGTTGGAGGCACTCCTACAGGATGTGGAAGAGGCCTATCCCTTTGAGGTCGTGAGGGAAGGGGAGATGTGGATGGTGGAGCCGGGTCCTATGTGGAGGGCCTTGGTGGAGGACATCCGGGAGGGCGTCCCGGTCCCCGTGCTCTCCGGGAGGTTCCACCTTGGGTTGGCCAGGGCGATCTTGGAGGTCTGCACGAAGATAAGGGAGGAGATCAGGGTCGGGGATGTGGCCCTGAGCGGCGGTGTCTTCCAGAACGCTCGCCTTTTGGAGCGTACAGTGTTCCTGTTGGAAAGGCGTGGTTTCAGGGTCTACCACAACCAGAGGGTGCCCCCCAACGACGGGGGGATATGCCTGGGACAGGCGTTGGTGGCGACATATGCGCTTAAAGGGGGATAGATGTGTTTGGCAGTTCCGATGCGGATCGTGGAGATCAGGGGGGATATGGGGGTGGCAGAGCTGGTGGGCGTGCGTCGGGAGGTGGGGCTTTGCCTCCTGGAGGAGGTACGCGTTGGGGATTACGTTCTGGTGCATGCGGGGTTCGCCATAGAGCGGGTGGACCCCGAGGAGGCCGGGAAGACCTTGGAGGTGCTCTCCGAGATAGCCGGCATCAACCAGACGCTTGACAACTCCTCCAGAGTATAGTATTTTAGTTTTTTCTCTATGCCGGGGTGGCGAAATGGGTAGACGCTGGGGACTTAAAATCCCCTGGGCCATGTGCCCGTGCGGGTTCGATTCCCGCCCCCGG
>DTXA01000241.1 GCA_012962735.1 Candidatus Latescibacterota bacterium | reverse complement strand
CTCTGCCAGCTCGACCGCCTTTAAACGATCTTGGTATATCGTTATCTTATCGTTGTACTTCACCCGCAACTCGGTCAACCATTGGTTATAAAGCTCCCGGAGACGTTTGCTCTCCACTATCCCGATCTTCCGCTCTATGTCCCTTAAAACCCAAGGAGTTTCCAGCGGCTCGAATCCAGCCGGTTCCCGCTTTAAAACCCGGACCACCGCATACCCGGTAAGCAACCTCCCGTCCCTGACGAAGGAAAGTCTTATGGGTTCATTGATCTTTCCTATCTCCGCCCTGCTGACCAGTTCTATCAATGGGACGCCCATGTGCTTCTCGCTCTCTTCCGTGATGTCGAGGGTGAACTGGTCGTAGTTCCGGTACTTCCCATGAAACGGGGGATAATCCCCGGCCACCTCCGCCATGCTGGCCCCAGCCCTGACCTTCTCGTAGGCCTCTTGGGCCCACCGCAGGCTGTCCAACAATATGCCCCTGATGAGAACCCTCGGCGGCCTGCGATAGTATATATCCTTATGGCTTTCGTAGTATTTCCGGACCGCCTCTGGATTGATCACCTTCCTGTCCACCTCTTGCCTCTTAAGTTCCGTTATCATCATATCTTCCAAACGTTTCTTTAGATGAGATCTGAGCCATTCCGAGCGGTCTATCTCCTCCCTATGGGCGGCATGGGGCACCAGTATATTGTCCAGCGTGAAACGTTCGACCGACCTGGCCACCCAGGAGCTGTCGGAAAGCCGACGGGGGCCTGGCCTCAGACTTGCAAGCCACTTAAGATATTCGCCGAGGGACACCTCCTCCTCGTCGTACCGTACGAGGACCTTCCTCCTCTCCTCGTCCGAAAACCCCTCAAGCTCCCCTCCCAGCTCCCTGAGACGCTCGATGAGCCAATCCGCGACATCGGGCTCTACCTTAAGCCCGAGTTCCTCCTTAAGCCCTTCCATATACTCCCTGTATACCCCTTCCAGCTTCTGGACCTTAAGCCTGTTCACAATCGTAGGCTTCTGTGTCTCGAATCCTACCGGACGTCTGTCTAACACCTCTATCACATGGTAATATCCCTGCGGGTCCCTGAAGGGCTCCGATATCTCCCCCACCTCCATAGAGAACACCTTCTGGGCGGTGGCCCCTATCACCTCTCCTTCCCGCCAGTATCCCAGGTCGCCCCCCTTCTCT
>DTXA01000240.1 GCA_012962735.1 Candidatus Latescibacterota bacterium | reverse complement strand
CTTGCTGAATATGCTCACCCTGATTCCCGCATCCTTGAGCCTCCCGATAAACCCCGGAAGGCGGTCCCGCACGGCTAAAACGTCCAGCCCGTCCTCGGTCGTAAGCTCCTCAGACCGCTCCGGGACCAGGGTGCACTGGTCCGGCCGGACTTCTAAGGCGAAGCGGAGCATCTCGTCGGTGGCGGCCATCTCCAAGTTCAGCTCTGTGTGTACAACCTCCCGGAGGAGCCTTACGTCCCTCTCCTGGATGTGCCTGCGGTCGGCCCTGAGGTGCACGGTTATTCCGTCCGCTCCTGCGTTCTCGCATATCACGGCAGCTGCCACCGGGTCGGGCTCGTCTCCTCCTCTGGACTGCCTGAGGGTCGCAACCTTGTCCACGTTTACGCTTAGGCGGATCATCTCTCCCCTCCCTTTGCTCGCCATCCACAAAGTTCCTGTCCAGGGTGGATGCATCCGGCTGCCTCCCTTCCCCTGCCCCCTTCCTACATCTGCATCCTCTCCCTGAGCCACCTACACCAGGCCTCCACTCCCTCCCCTGTCCGGGCGGAAAGTGGGAAGACCGGTATAGCCGGGTTCACGGAGAGTATGTTTTCCCGGACCGTTTCTACGTCCATCCACAAGTACGGCTGGAGGTCTACCTTGCTCACCACGCAGGCCTGGGACACCCTGAACATCAAGGGATACTTGAGGGGCTTATCTTCCCCCTCGGGGAGGCTGAGCACCACGACCTTCAAGTCCTCCCCGATGTCGAACTCAGCCGGACACACGAGGTTCCCCACGTTCTCAACGAATATCAGGTCCAGACCGTCTAAGTCCAGCTTCCGCAGCGCACTTGCTATTAGGTTTGGGGGGAGGTGACAGTCCCCTCCGAAGGGCTCGGTGTTGATCTGAACTATCTGGAGGTCGAAGCCCGAGAGCTTCTGGGCGTCCCTCATCGTCCTGATATCTCCCTCTATGAGCCCCACCCTGAGATCTGAAAAGAAAGGTAGCGTCCGTTCTAAGAGAGAGGTCTTGCCACTTCCGGGGGAACCCATTATATTTATCATAAAGACTTTTTTCTCCCCTAGGAGCGAACGGGTCTGGTCGGCCACAGCTTGGCTGACCTCGAGTACATCTTTGAGCACCTTGATCTGGGCCATATTTCCTCCCTTAGTATCTGGTCATTTAGCCATTTAACTACGTCCTCTGAGGGCTCAGCGGAAAACGAGCACTTCTATGAGTAGAGACGACCTACAACTCGAACTTCCCCTGAAGCTCCCCTCCCCACCGAGGCCCCGGCCGGAGGGAACGGTGCGCAGGCGGTGCTCCGGGTGCGGCCGGACGATGGAGGTCCCCAGGTGGTACGGGGAGGAGATGCGGCTGTTCTTCTGCAGCCCTGAATGCCGTAAGGCCTGGATGGGGGCCGAGCGGGAGCCCCCCAGGGTGGCTTTGGAGTCCCGGACCGAGTACCGAGGCGGTGACTGGGAGGTCCAGGCCGAGCGGGCCCGGAGGAGGGACCGGTACACCTGCCGGATCTGCGGTGCCACTGAGGAGGAACTGGGCAGGAAGCTCGATGTGCACCACATCCTGCCCTTCAGCTGGTTCCGGGACCCCAGGCAGGCCAACAAACTGGGTAACCTGATATCTGTGTGCCCATCCTGCCACAGAAAGCTTGAGGCCGAGACTAAAACCCGGGTACCTCTGTTCTCCCCTTCATAGCTGTAACTGCATCCCATCGTACGCCACCAAGATCTCCAGGTCCCTACCTTCCTTCCTGTCCCTGTAGGATATCGCCTCCTCTAAATGGGACTGTATCTTCTCGTCGTCCGCCTCCGGATCGTGGTGGAAGAGGATGAGCCTTTTGACCTGGGCCTGGAGGGCGAGCTCCACGCCGATCAGGGCCGAGCTGTGGCCCCAGTTCTGCTTCTCGACGGTCTCTGAGGGGGAGTACTGGGCGTCGAAGATGAGAGCGTCCGCCTTCCTGAAGAAGCGGGTGTACTTGGATAGATAGTCCGGGTCGGTGCGCTCGTACTCGGAATCCGTGGAGTACACCAGCACCCGTCCCCTGCGGTGGATACGATATCCGTAGGAAGCCCCAGGGTGGAACTGTTTGAGCAGTTCCACCGAAAATCCGGAGATTCGGTAGCTCCGTTCCACCTCCAAGTGTGTGAAGGAGAAATCGGCACTCATATCTTCAAGGGATACGGGGAAGTGGGCTGGGTCCTGCTGGTGCCGGATGCGCGCCTCTAAGTCCTCGTGCCCCCCGTACAGCACTATGCGGTTCCCCGGCACGTAGGCCGGTTCGAAGAACGGGAAGCCCATGATGTGGTCCCAGTGGGTGTGGCTGAGGAGCACATGGAGGGTGGCCTGCCCCTTTCCAGCAGAGCCATCCATAAGGGCCTTGCCCAAGGCTCGGATTCCCGTCCCTGCATCTAAGATCAGCAGATCATCGCCTGAACGAACCTCCACGCAGGGGGTGTTCCCCCCGAATGTGGCCCTCTCGGCGAATGGAAGTGTGGCAAGGTATGCCTGGGCATCTTGAGGCGTCGGAAAACGCCGCCCCCTTACACGAAGCAGGATGGACAGGAGCTTGGCCTCGACCTCCTGCCAGGTCAGGGGGGCTGGAAGGGAGCCCCTGGTTCCCCAGAAAGTGATCAGCATGGTCGCGCTCCTATCCCAAAATGGCCGAGATCGTCCTTATGAGGGCCTCCTCGCCCGCTCCGGCGTCCAGCCACCTGATGCGAGGGTCCCTGCGGAACCAGGTGAGCTGCCTGCGGGCGTAGGAGCGGGTGTTACGCCGTATCTGGGCTATAGTCCCCTCCAAATCCCGTCTTCCCTCCAAGTACGGGAACACCTCCTTGTACCCCACCGTGCGCAGGGCCGGGAGCTCCGGGCTGTACCCCATCTCGAGGAGGGCCCGCACCTCTTCGATCAGGCCCCTGTCCATCATCTCCTCCACCCGGGCGTCTATTTTGCGGTACAGTTCCCCTCGGTCCATATCTAAGCCCACCCAGGTCACCTGTGCC
The DNA here is from genome assembly GCA_012962735.1 of Candidatus Latescibacterota bacterium. GTDB lineage: Bacteria > Latescibacterota > 4484-107 > B68-G9 > B68-G9 > B68-G9. The sequence goes on along the minus strand of DTXA01000240.1, from coordinate 14,439 downwards.
CTGAGGCGGGGCCTTCGCTCGCGCTGCCAGGAGGAAAGAGGCCTTCCCGTGGTCCTGTATACCTCTAAGGCCCGCACGATCCGCTGGAGGTCGTGGGGGTGGATGCGGGCGGCGGCCTCTGGGTCCACCTCCCTTAATTCCCTATGCAGGGCCTCCGAGCCCCCCATCCGGGCCCGCTCCCTAAGGGCCCAGCGCAGGGCCGGGTCCCTGGCCCCCTCCTCGAAGAGCCCGTCGAAAAGGGCCGAGATGTACAGCCCGGAGCCCCCTACCACGACGGGGAGCTTACCCCTCCGTGCCACGTCCTGTATGGCCTCAGCCGCCAATCTGGCGTACTCCCCTGCGCTGAAGTACTGGTCGGGCAGGACCACATCTATCATATGGTGGGGGACCCTCATCCGCTGCTCTGGGGTGGGCTTGGCTGTGCCGATGTCCATATACCGATACACCTGGCGGGAGTCCGCAGATACCACCTCACCGCCGAGGGCCTCCGCCAAGGCGATCCCGAGAGCTGTCTTGCCCACTGCCGTGGGCCCCACCACAGCCAACACCCGCATCACCGCCTCCCGAACTGCCTGTCCAGGTCCTCAAGGGGGACCCTGATGAGCGTGGGCCTGCCGTGCGGACACACGAAGGGCTGTTCGGTTGCGAAGAGCTGGTCTATGAGCTGCTGCATCTGCCGGGGGGAGAGGGGCTCCCCCGCCCTTATGGCTGCGTGGCAACTGTATACAGTGGCCAGCTTCTCCTTGAGCCCCGCACCTGTGCTCCCCTCGGCCAGTTCCCCTATAAGCTCGGAGAACAGGGCCCCATCCTGCCATCTGGACCCAAGGCCTGCGGGAACCGCATCCACAGCCACCACATCCCGCCCTAACACCCTTACAGCGAACCCAAGGGCCTCCAAAAGTGGACCGGATTCCTCTAAAAAGCGTATCTCCACGGGCGATAGCGTCAGCACGGCCGAGAAGAGCAACTGCTGGGAGCGGGGTTTTCCACCGGAGAGGTTGCGCAGGGCCTCCTCGTACAGTACCCTCTCGTGGGCGGCGTGCTGGTCCACAATTATTATGCCGTTTTTGACCTGGGCGAAGATGTACCTGTTGTGCGCCTGCCAGAGGGGAACAGGCCGGTGCTCCTCTGGCCGCGGTACCTCCAACGAAAGGGAGATCTGCTGGGCCCTGGTTATGTACTTCTCGACCGCCTCCCTCACCCCCTCCGCCCTGGAGGAGACCTCGGGATACTTCAGCGGGGGGACCACGGCCTCGTTCTGGAGGGCGCTTTTGACCGCCTGGACCACAGCATTGAACACCGCCCTCTCGTCGGAGAACCTCACCTCCCGCTTCGTGGGATGGACATTGACGTCCACAGCCTTGGGGTCTATGCGCAGTGAAAGCACGAAGAAGGGGGATGTCTCCCTGGGGAGCAGCTCCCCGTACCCGAGGTAAACTGCGTGGCTCAGGTTCCTGTGGACGATGGGCCGGCTGTTGACTAAGAAGAACTGGTGGACGCCCGACCTGCGGGCCAGCTCCGGGAGTCCCACCGCACCCTCCACCTTTATCCCTTTGGCCCGGAAGGACACAGAGATGACCTTGACCATCCTCTCCCTCCCGAACACGTCCTCCATCCTGGCTAAGAGGCCGTCCCTCTTGGGCAGCACCATAAGCCTACGACTTCCGTGGAAGAGAGAGAACGCTACATCCGGGTGGGCCAAGGCCAGCTCGGTCACGACCTGGGTAATGTGGCGAAGTTCGGTCTCGGTGGACCTCAGGAACTTTCTGCGGGCCGGAGTGTTGAAGAAGAGGTCCCTGACCTCTACCGTCGTACCCACGTCCCTTCCCACCTCCCGCACGTCCCTCAGGACACCCCCCTCCACCGAGACTTCGGTTCCGGCTATATCCCCCTCCCTCTTTGTCGAGAGGGTAAGCCTGGAGACCGCAGCTATGCTGGGCAGGGCCTCCCCACGGAATCCCAAAGTGGAGATGGTCTCTAAGTCTCTTTCAGAGGATATCTTACTGGTCGCATGGCGGGAGAGGGCCAACAGCGCGTCCTCCCTGCTCATACCCTCCCCGTCGTCCGCCACCTGCACCAGCTCCCTTCCACCCCTGCGCACCAGGACGTCCACCGAGGAAGCCCCCGCATCGAGGGAGTTTTCCACCAGCTCCTTGACCACGGATGCAGGCCGCTCCACGACCTCTCCGGCCGCTATCTTGTTGACTATATGCTCCGGAAGTATGCGGATTTTGGCCATACTATTTTCCATTCCCCCATCTCTTCCACCACTCCTCTATCTTCTGGAGCGCCTGCATGGGGGTGATCTCGTAAGGATTGAGGTTCCTGAGCTCCTTGAGTATCGGGGGCTCCTGTAAATTCCGGAAGAGGTCCATCTGTGCCTGCGCAACCCTGCCGGACCTCCTCCTTCTCCTCCTGTAGAGGGGGTCGAGCTCCTGGGCCTCTAAGTTGGCCAGTACCTCCTCAGCCCTCCTGACCACCTGGGAAGGCAGGCCAGCGAGCTTTGCTACGTGGATGCCGTAGCTGTGGTCGCATCCCCCCGGGACCACCTTGTGGAGGAACGCCACTCCGCCCCTGTCCTCTCTTACGGCCATGTTGTAGTTGCGCACCCTCGGTAGGAAGCGCTCGAGCTCCGTCAGCTCGTGGTAGTGGGTGGCGAAGAGCGTCCTGGCCCGCACCTGGGGCTCGTTGTGGAGGAACTCGACGATGGCCCAGGCCAGGCTGAGTCCATCGAAGGTGCTGGTCCCACGGCCTACCTCATCTAAAAGCACAAGGCTTTTGGGAGTTGCGTTGTGGAGGATGTTGGCAGCCTCATGCATCTCCACCAAGAATGTGCTCTCCCCGGCGGCTAAGTTGTCGGAGGCCCCCACTCTCGTGAATATCCTGTCAACTATTCCTATGTGTGCGTATTTGGCCGGAACGAAACTTCCCATCTGGGCCATGAGGACAATTATACCTACCTGACGGACGAAGGTGGAGTTGTGGCTTACGAAGCCGTCCGCAATATAAGCGTGGTCCACGGGGACGGAGAGGTCGTACACCTCAGCCTCCCCATGTTCGACCTTGGCGACCTTATCGTAGAAGTAATGCCTTGAGCTTAAAGCCTCAAGCTCCGGACAGTCCACGCCATCGGGTTTGTCGTGGGATATGTCCCGTCCGCTCGGGATATATGTGTAGAATATCGAGTTGACGCTCTTGTTCTCCTTCAACGCCACCGGCTTGTCCTTGAGCGCGCCCTCGAGGCAAGGTATCCCCCCGTTGGGCATGCGCCTCTCCGAGGCCAAGTCCATCCTCTCCCTCTTACGGGGAAGGCGGAACCCCACTGTCATGTGGAATGCGATGGCGTCGGCCCGGTCTATCGAAATGCGGTAGCTCGGCCTGGCCGAGGTTCTCTTCATATGAAGGGAGGCGATTATGCCCAAGTTCAGGAGGAGCAACTGGACCTCCTTAGCTAACCTGGGTGAGAACGTCGAAAGTCGGACGTTCCAGCGTCGTTTCTCCACGAATCCGTCGGTGTCGAACAGCCCCTGGAGGAAGGATATTACGATGTGCTTAGGTGCCCTCATTACGGACTTGGGTACGCACTTCTCGTGCGCTCTGACGTATCCGAGCCCAAGGTTTTTCAAGAAGGCTCTTATCTGCCTGCTGGTTATGAAGTAGCCCACCCCGTTCGCCTTACATTTTACCTCATATCCGAAGAGTTTACGGACTATGCGCTTGAACTCTTCCGCTATGAACGGATCCTCGGTACAGAGGTGGACCGAATTGCGGTACGCAAGTGTACCGTCGCCGACCAGTAAGCCCATCATGTAGGCCAAGTCCTCATCCAGCTTCCTCGGAAGCCTGTAACTCTTCCTCGCATCCTCTAAACGCTCGGCAACGGAGGGGTCCACGGCTGTCTCCTGTCCCCAGAGGTCTATCCTGCGCTCTATGGCGATAGCGTCCCCCTCGGTTACGTTCTCGAGCCTCTTCCATCCCTCGCTCCCGCCCTGATTCCTCACCCAGACCTTATGTTCGGGGGTGCCCTCTAAGCTATATCCCATGCGGGTGGTCAGCTTAACCGTTGCCTTCCTGCCGCCCCTGTAGAAATGGGAGGCGTGGGTCACGCCGTCTAGCCCCCTCACCCGAAGGCTTACCTCGGAGAACTCGCCTATGGGGGCTCCGTCCGGCATAAGCTCGGCTATGGGCAGGAGCCCTCTATCTGTGAAGACCAGAGTGTCCCCCGAAACGCACTTACCTGCCATATTGGGGCCTGTAATTATCCATATCTGCTCGTCTTTGGTATCCACCTTCAGGTCGTTCGGCACGAACTGGCCCCTCCCCATGGCCTTCTCCACCACGGGATGCCTTCCGTCCCTGATCTCCAGGAGGTCGTCCTTGGCCACCTCGGGCCTCACATATCCTTCCTCCTTCGCCACCTGTGCTAAGGATGCCAGAACGTCTACAGTGGCCACCGCATCCGCCGCTCTCTGTACCTGGGAGGCCCACCTGGCGACCTCCTCCCTGAGCTGGACGAAAAGCTCGTACTCCAGCTCCCCCATGCGCTCCTCCGCCGAGAGGACCTTAGCTTCGTATTCCTTGAGCTCTGGGGTGATGAAACGTTCGACGTTCACCAAGGTTTGCTTGCGGATGTAGTCCTGAGGTACCCTGTCTAAGTTGGGCTTTGTGACCTCTATGTAGTACCCGAAGACCTTGTTGTACCTCACCTTGAGGGATGGGATCCCTGTGCGGCGCTGTTCCCGGGCTTGGAGTCTCGCTATCCAATTCTTCCCATCCCGGCTTATGGACCTCAGTTCATCGAGCTCCTCATGGTACCCGTCCCGTATCAGGCCCCCCTCTGTGAGGGAGAGGGGGGGGTCTTCCACCAAGGCCTCGCCTATCGCCTCGGCCAAGGGCTCCAACCCCCCTATGGCCTTCCGGCATCGCTCCAGCATCCCCGCCCCGGAGCCCTCCAGGGTGTCTGCGAGGCGTGGCAAGGCCTCCAAGGAGCGGCGCAGGGCCACCAGGTCCCTGGCGTTTGCCCGTCCGCAGGCCGCCCTGGCGGTTATCCGCTCCATATCCTGTATGCCCTCCAAAGCCCGGACCACATCCCACCACCTGGGCTCGTCCAAGAGGGCCTCCACCGCTTCCAGCCTCTCCTCTATGGGTGCCACCTGCCTGAGGGGTCGGGAGAGCCACTCCCTGAGCTTCCTGCCGCCCATGGGCGTCCTTGTGCGGTCCAAGAGGGCCAGCAGGGACCCCTCCTTCCCGCCCTGGAAGGAGGAGAGGATTTCTAAGTTCCTCGCCGCCGTCCTGTCCAAGAGCATATAGGCGGAGCGGTCGTACCTGGAAAGGTGGGTGATGTGGCCCACCCTCCCACGCTGGTTCTCCGAGAGGTACTCTAAGGCAGCCCCAGCGGCCCTGATCCCGTCGGCCAGATCCTCGCACCCGAAACCCTTAAGCGACGTGACGCCGAAGTGCTCGCACAGCCTCTCCCTGGCCCGGTCGTGCCCGAAGTGCCAGTCCTCCACCTTAGCCAAGAAGACCCCGGGCAGGCGACCCTTTACGGCCTCGGCCAGTTCATGTTCCCTCTCCGGCACCAGCACCTCGGAGGGTGTAACCCTCTCCAGCTCCTCCCACAGTTCCTCATGGGAAAGCTCGGTGACGCGGAAAGTCCCGGTGGAGGCCTCCGCAAGACAGAGGCCGTACCTTCCCCTCCCAGGGGCGATCGAGGCTAAGAAGTTTGCACGCTTTTCCTCCAAGAGACGTTCCGAGAGGGCCGTACCCGGGGTGACTACCTCCACCACCTCCCGCCGCACAATGCCCTTGGCCTTCCTCGGGTCCTCCACCTGTTCGCACACCGCCACCTTGTAACCGGCGCGCACGAGTTTCGGGAGGTACTGATCTAAGGCGTGGTGCGGTATGCCCGCCAAGGGCACCGAGGCGGACTTGCCGTGGTTTCGTGAGGTGAGGACTATGCCCAAGACCTTGGAGGCTATGTGGGCGTCCTCGAAGAATATCTCGTAGAAATCCCCCATACGGAAGAGCACGAGGGCGTCCGGATACTGTGCCTTAATTCGACGGTACTGCTCCAACATCGGGGTGAGTTCGGACATCCTCATCCCCCCTTTAAGGGATCTTCAAAACCCATGCCTCGGAGAAGGCCTTAGAGGCCCTCTTCGCCTCCTCCCGAGAGGTGTACGGCCCGACCCATACTGCATACCAGCGCTCCCCCCGCACCTGCTTCTCCTTCACCCAAGCGGCATATCCCGCCTTCCTTAGCTCCTCACAGCGCCTCCGGGCCTGGGCCTCCCCCCGGAAAGCCCCCACCTGGAGCACGTATCCCTTGAGGACCTCAGGCCTTCGGAGCTCCTCGAGCCGCTTGCGACAAATGGCGATCCGGTCCGAGAGAAACCGGGCCCAATCCCGGGACCCGGGAAGGCTCGAGGCTGTTTCGGCGCAATGCAAAGCCTCCTCCCAGAGACCCTCCCCAAGACAGGCCTCCGAAAGGCCGACCAAGGCCCTCAAGGAGTCTTCGGGAGTGCGGGCGTTTGAGAGCGCCCTCAGGAACTCCCTCCGAGCTTTCCCAGGCTCCCCGGCCGCCATAAGGGCCCTCCCGGCCCAGCACAGAGCCAGGGAATGGTCCGGGAAATCCTCCGCGATGCGCCGGAGCTGCTCCAAAGCGGCCCTGTACTTCCCCCGGACATACAGGTACTGGGCCGTCCGGAGGCGGGCGCGGGCGGCCAGGGGATGCTCGGGACACAGGCGCAGAAGCTTTCGGTAGTACCCCTGGGAGACCCGGGCGTCCGGCTCGAGCTCCCCCCTCCAGTAGAGCCCCTCCGGGTCGTCCGGATGGGACTCGAGATATACCTCGACCTTAACCCGGGCCTCCCCGTACCTGCCCGCTTCGAAGAGGTCCCGAACCTCCTCCAACGGTCCGGCCCATGCGCCGGTCCCTATCAGCACGGCCAAGGGCGCCGTCCACCTCACGTCCAACCACCCCCGAATCGCTCCCTCGAGAACACCTCCTGTGAGGCTCTGCGGGGCCTGGGGCCAGGGGATTCCGCAGGCACTCCTATGGGGGTCAGGGCCACCACCCTCAGTTCCTCCGGTATCCTGAGAACCTGCTTGACCTCCCCCTCGTCGAACGCGCCGATCCAACAGGTACCGTATCCCAAAGTTGTTGCCGCTAAGATTATATTCTGCATAGCTATGGCCACATCCACCTGATACCACAGCCTCCCAGTGGACCCCCGGCTGACCTCCGGAAGCCCGACCCCCGTGAGTATAACGTCCGCATCCGCCATCCAGGTCTGTCCATTACAGGCTTCGGCCACCCGGCGCTTGAGGTCCGGGTCCCTGGTGACCACGAAGTGCCATGGCTGACGGTTGCCCGCCGAAGGGGACTGCCGGCCGCACTCCAAGATCCTCCGGAGGTGTTCCTCCGGGATCGGGTCCGGCCTGTAGCGGCGTACGCTCCTGCGCTTGAGGATGGCTTCGATCGCTTCCACAGGGCACCTCCTTTGGAGTTCAGGGGCCTTCCGTCGGCACCTCGATCCGGGTCCGCACGGGGAAGGCCGAAGTGTACCCAAGTCTTATGGCTTGCTTCCTGAGGGCCTCCGCCTCGGCCCGGGTGCGACACTCCCCCACCCTGACCTTGTAGTAGGGGGGCTCGAAGCGGAGGTACACCGGGACACCGAAGAGCGTCTTCGCCTCCTCCCTGACGGCGGAGGCCCTTTCGTAGTCGGTGGTGGCGAATATCTGGACCTGCCATCCCAGGACCTCCCGAAGACGCTCCCCCCCTGTTGTGTCCTCGGGAGCTGGCTCCGTGGGCGCCCCCCTCTCGCCCCTTTTTGCCTCCTCCAAAAGCCGGGAGAGTTCCCCTGGGGTGAGCTCGTCGCCCAGGCTCAAGGGGTCGAACTCCCGACCGTGGAGTGCGTCCCGCTGTGGAGGCCCTCCACACGAGAATGTCAAAAGGAAAACTAACGCCACGAACCTCCGCATTTCACTCCTCCATACCTGGGAGCTCGTACCGGACCAACTCCGCCGAGATGTGGCCTATGGGGAGGTCACCCCTCACCATGGCCAAGAGCCTCCTTTCGTCGTCCGAGAGCCACACCGTGAGTTTCCCCCGCTTAAGCAGACCTCCAGTCGTCCGGGATGGCCTGAGCACGAAACAGGTGAAGGTTCCGGCCCCCACCCGGATCCGCTCCTTGCCCACAACCCTGACTGTGAGGGGATAGAGCTTGCCGCCTGTGAATGTGTAGACCGAAAAAGAGGTGTCCACCTTGAGGGGCTGGAGTCTCAGATAGTAGAACACCGAAAGCGCATCCTGCACGGGTCCCGGGACCGATAGGGTATCCCCGTCCGTCAGGATCCTTCCCTCCTTTTGGAGGAAGATGGCGCTGTGGTGGGACCTGTGGGAGCCCTCCTGGGTGACCTTCTCAAAGCTCCTGGGCAGGCCGTTCGTATCCAGAAGGGATTTCATACTGTCGTCCACAGGGAAGAACAGGGAGAATATCCTGTTCGACCAAGCCCTGGACGTCACCAAATATCCCTGATCTTCCGCCCTTTTAACCTCCATAACAACCGAGCCTGCGGGGATAGGGCCATATTTCAGATCGAAGTACATCTTCTCCCCCTCCCAGAGGGCCGGCTCGGCCCCGGTAACCCCTACGACTAAGGCGACCAAGATGGCTACCACCCTATCACCTCCCGGTATACCGCCTCGGTCCCCCGGACCATCCTCCCGACGTCGAAGTCCCGGGCCAGCTCCCTCGCCCCCCTACCCATATCCTCCCGCAACTTTCGGTCGGACGCCAGCCGGACCAGTGCCTCCCCGAGGGCCCTGGGGTCCCCCGGGGGGACCAATATCCCTGTCTCCCCGTCCAGCACCACCTCCGGTATCCCCCCCACACGGGTGGCCACGACGGGGAGGCCACATGCCATCGCCTCCACGAGGGAGACCCCCAGGCCCTCCCCCCTCGAGGAAACCACAAATACGTCAAGTGCCTTAAAAGTCCCCCATATCCCGTCCCTGAACCCCAAGAAGCGCACCTTGTCCCCAAGGCCCAGCTCGTCCCTGAGCCGCTCCAGGTCCCTCCGCAGGGGGCCATCCCCGGCTATAAGGAGGCGGAGCTTCGGGAGACGGCCCACAGCCCACCCAAACGCCCGGATGAGGGTGGCGTGGTCCTTCTCCCGGGTCAGGGCCGAGGCGTTTCCGGCAAAGACCTCTCCCTCCCCCATCTCCCACAAAAGGCGGTCATCCGGAATGGAGGCCGCAAGCCGGTCCACCGGCACCCCGCTGTAAACCACCGAGACCCGCTCCAGAGGTATCCCCCCGGCCACGAGTATCCGGCGGACGGCTTCGGACACCGCTATGAACCTGTCCACCCATCTCCCGTATTTCGGGCCCCTGCGCACGGGGAGGGCCACCCTGCGGGAGACCACGTACCTCGGCCAGGTGCCGAGGCACCTGGCCAACATCCCGATGGTGTGAGCGTGGGAGGTGTGGAGGTGGACCAGATCTGGCCTCCAGCTTCGGACCTCCCTTGCCAGCCCTAAGGCGGCCCTTAGATCCCAGGGGCCGAAAAAGGGCAGAGTGCGCACGGGCACCCCGCGGGCACGTGCCCTCTCGGCCAGCTCCCCCTGCGGAGCCAAGAGCAGTACCTCGTGTCCTATCCCCAGAAGCCCCTCAGCCAGCCAGAGCACCTGGGCTTCCCCTCCCCGCCACCCCCGAGCTGTGTCCACATGCATGACCCTCAGGCCCATTCTGCAGCTCCCAGAGCTTGGCGTACTTGGCCCAGGCGTACGCCGCCCCGGACAGGGCGACCACGAGCCCGGGCACGCCGTCCAAAAACCCTGCCTTCAACACATACGAGCTGAAGACCCGGAACAGGGGACGCACCAAAAGGTCCCAGCCCCGAAACCTCCTCCCCTTCCGGGCCATCTCCTGGGCGGCTATGGCCGAGTACCTGTCCATCTTCAGGATGTGCTCGGATAGGTCCCTGTAGGGATAGTGATAAAGGTCCCCCCTCAGGCGGCCGACCTTGCCGTCCACCAGGACCCTCTCGTGAAGCTCGGCCTCTTTCCACCTCCCCCTCCCCCTCTGGAAGAGCCTAAGCTGGTAGTCCGGATACCAACCTCCGTGGCGTATCCACCTTCCGAGGTAGAACGACCTCCTCGAGACCTCATATCCGTCGCAGTCGCCCTCTTCTTTCAGGACCCTCTGGATGCTCCCTTTAAGCTCCTCCGAGACCTCCTCGTCAGCGTCCAAAGCCAAGACCCAATCGCACCTGGTGTAGGAGAGGGCCAGGTTCTTTTGGGTACTATAACCTTTCCAAGGATGTCGGTAGACCCTATCGGTATACTCCTTGGCTATCTCCACGGTGCGGTCCTGACTTAGGGAATCCACGACCACGATCTCGTCCGCCCAGGATACGCTCCTCAGACAGCGCCCTATGTTGTGCTCCTCGTTATACGCCACCACGCACACCGAAAGCTTCCCCCTCATCTTCCGATCTTAAAGTGGACCCTGAAGGCCCCCCTCCCCCTCAGGGGGTAGGCTGTTATAAGTGCGGCAGGGACGATCTGTTTTCCATATATTATGTCAAATCCTAACCCTACCCCCATCCCCACCTTATACCCCCTGATGTCCGCCATAGGCCCGACGCTCCCTGCATCCCACCCAACTATCCCCCTCCACCCCAAGAACCTGACTTTACCTATACCCCTTTCCCCCCGAAGGATCGGCTGGGAGAACCAGTTCCTCAAAAACACCCTTTTGGACCCGTAGAACTTATCGTTCTCGTAACCGACCAGGGAGGACCATCCCCCTAAGTAATACCTGGGCGAAGGCCCTTCCGTGATGTTGCCAGCCCATCCCCCTTCCACCCTGTACTTCAACCCCCACTCGGTGGAGGACTCCCTCCAAGCCCTGGCCTCTAAAAGAAGGTACCCGAAGTTCCCTCCGAACCACCTCAGGGCCTTCTCCAAAGTCATCTGTGCCCCCCACCTATCCCCCTCAAGGTATAATCCGAGGCCGAGCACATAGTCATCGTACGATAGCAACCTGCGCAGGTCCTCCCGGTACGGTGAACGCTGGCGTTCGTAGCGGAGGCTCACCCTCACTTGCCGTCCCTCGGCCAGCTTCCTCCCTGCCGAGACTGTCAGGCTCTTCTTCCTGCTCCATTCCCTTGTGCGCTCGTTAAGGGGCCTGAAGAGGAGTTGATCCCGGAAGAATATCTCCGGCTTCCAGGGCTGGGAGGAAAGGGTGTAACCGACGCCGAAGCCGATGTCCCCGCGAAGGAGTTCGTAGTCCATCTCCGCCGTGAGGGAGAAGTAGGAGAAGGGCCTCTGGATCCTGCCGTGGAACTCCCCTTCCGGGAGGTAGAACTGGTACCTGGTCCCGGTCTCCACGAACACCCGTTGAACCCGGATGTTGATCGGCACCTCTTCTTGAGCGTATCCCCGTGGGGCGCAGAACAGCAAGATCACAAAGATCATCCTACTTCCAGCTCGAATAGGTTCTCCGAAAGTCCCTGGTTGACCTTCTGCCAGAGGAAACGCACCTCCACCTTCCCCCCCTCCCAGAAAAGGGACATCCGACGGGGGAGGCGTACCTTCCCAATCCGTTCGTACTCGTCCAAGGTTCTGCCACCCAATAGTATTCCGTCCTCTCCCCGGTATTCCTCCCGGATCAGGAGGCACCTCTTCCCCAACGACATCCGGTGGACCGTCCCCCCCCTCCTCCGCATCGTAAGCTCATAGCCTCCCCTCCCACTCCGGAAGGAGAGCAATTCTCCGTCCCTCACGTCGGGAAGGCCGGAGGCCAAAGCCACAAGGTCCAGGGGAGGCAGAGGCAGCCTCATGTTCACTTCCCCCCCCTCCGTCCGCAGTACGACGAGGCCGTCTCGGACCAAGACCTCGAAGGTTCGGATGCGGAGGGGGTCGGATACCTCTATGCGCAACCTACCCGGACGCGCGGCCCATATGTGAGCTCGGAGCCATCCGGCCCCCCCCTTGGAGACCTCGGCCTCAGCCTCGAAGTCCCTCACGTACCGGGCCGAGGCCCTCAGGCGGGCCACTACCTCGTCCGGCCCCAGGGACGGCCCTCTGGGAAGGAAGCTACAACCGGTCAACACCAGAACCGGTACCGCCTGCGTCCACCTCATCGTATTTCCCCCTTCAGTTCCTCTATCTTCCTCTGTACCTTATTGTTGGATGGATCCAACTCTAAGGAGCGTCGCCAGAATTTGAGCGCCTCCTCCCTCCTGCCGAGCCTCCGGGCCAGGTCTCCCAAATGTTCCCATATGACGCTGTTTCCCTCTTCCCTCCTCACCGCCTCTCTGAGGTAGCGCTCGGCCTCCTCCAGCCTCCCCATCTGATAGTACACCCAACCCAAGCTGTCTAAGAAGGCCCCGTTCTCGGGCTCCTGTTGGAGGGCCCTCTGGATCATCTCTAAGGCATCCTGGAGATTGACCCCTCTCTCCGCGAACATATACCCCAAGTAATTGAGGCCCAAAGCGTGGTCCGGATCTATCCGGAGCAAGCGGCGGAATACCTCGACCGCCTCTTCGTAGTACCCTCCCCTCTCGTAAGCCACTCCCAGCTCGAAGAGGTAATCCACATCGTCCGGCTTGGACTCTAGGGCCTGCTTCAGGACCTCCACAGCATCCTCAGGCTTCCCGCCCCGCACTAAGGCGACGCCGAGGAAAAAGGCCATATTCGGCTTGTAGGGGAATTTCCTGAGACCCTGTCGCAGTATCTCCTGGGCTTTGGTGTGGTCCTCCATCTTTATGTACACGTACCCCAGGCTCAACCAGGCTGCCGGGTCGTCCCTAAGGACGGCCATCCTCCGGAAGGCCTCGGCGGCCTCTTCGAGCTTATCCACCTCCATCAAGCTCTGACCCAAGTAGTAATATACCTCTGGGTCTTCCCCCTCCCTCAGGAGGCGCTCGGCTAAGGCCACGGCCTTGTCGAATTGGCCCGCCCTGCAGTACAGGGACAACAGCCCCCTGGCGGTCAGGGGGTCGGGACGCTCGGCCATAAGGGTCTCGTACTGGACCACGGCCTCATCCCACCGCTCCCTGGAGAGGTAAAACTCCCCCAACCCCCTGCGCAGGCGCCGGCTCGAGGGGTTCCGCCGTAGGGCTTCGAGATAGACCTCCTCAGCCTCCCCGTCCCTCCCCTCCCTCTCCAAAAGGGCTCCCAGGCTCAGGGCGGCCCCCTCGTGACCGGGATGCTCCTCCAAGACGGATCGATATACCTCCTCGGCCTCCCGGACCCGCCCTATGGTCTTAAGGACCTGAGCCTGCTTCAACCGCACATCGATCGCCTCAGGATGTCTCGAGACGAAGCGCTCGAGCGTCTTCGCCGCCTTCTCCCCCTCCCCTAAGCTCACGTACAGATCCGCTAAGGCGAGGACCGCCTCGGGGTCGTCCGGCAGGAGGCGCACGGCCTCTTCCAACTCCCGCAGGGCTTTTTCTTCCTCCCCGGCCCGGCGGTAAAGGTAGGAGAGGAACTGACGGACCTCCGGGGAATCCGGGGCCAGTTGGACGGCCATTTGGGCGAAGTGTATAGCGCTTTGGATCTTGCCGAGGCACAAGTAGTCCCGGGCCAACGCCCGGCATATGCCGGGGGAGGAGGGGGCGTGCATAAGGGCCTCGGTGAGGTCCGCTACGGCCTCGGCGTACTCCCCCCTGAACTCCCACACCTTCGCATCCACGAAGTGTTCCACCGCCTCTGGGGGGACGTTCCAGATCCCCTCCTCGGGCGGGGCTGTGGCGGCACATCCGGCCGCCACGAGAAGGATCGCGATCCAAGCTCTCAACTCCGGGCCACCTCCTCCCCGGACCTCCCCTTCAGCTCGCGCCGGAAGGCCTCGAAGGTCCCCCGGTCGAAGAGGACAAAACGCACGAGCTTAACCGACCTGGCGTCCCGCAGTAACTCCGCAGCGGTCCCCACCATCACCTCAGCGCACCGGTCGGCCGGGAACCCCCCCACCCCGGTGCCTATGGCCGGGAAGGCCACGGACTCCAGACCCAGCTCCTCGGCCCTCTTCAGGCTGTTCCTGGTGGCGTCCCTTATCTTGCTCTCGTCCGTGCGCAGGTCCTGTCCCATGCCAGCAGCGTGTATCACATACTTGGCCTTTAGCCTCCCTGCCGAGGTGACCACCGCCTCCCCCACCGGGATGGGACCTTTGGACACGGCCTCTCGCTCTATCTCTTCACCGCCCTTGCGCTTGATGGCTCCAGCTACCCCACCTCCCATCCAGAGATGATCGTTGGCCGCGTTCACGATGGCGTCCGTCTCCTGCTCCGTTATGTCGTCCTGGACGACCTCTAAGGTGCTCTCCCCGATCCGAACTCGCATCTCTACCTCCCCGAATATCTCCTGAAGACAAGAAATGATCGTCTTAAGGGGCCCCAAAAAGTATCTGAGCGAAGCGAAGAACTTTTT
>DTXA01000239.1 GCA_012962735.1 Candidatus Latescibacterota bacterium | reverse complement strand
TTCTTCGTGCTGCAGTTCGTGCACCCGGCCTTCTCGCTCAGCCGCTCTCCCTACGTGATCTTCCAGGGGTTCGTGATATTGGCGATGGGGACGGTGGTACTGGCGTTGGTGGTGTCCAAGTTCAACCAAGAGATGAGGAAGATGAAGAGGACCACGTCGGGGGTGTACGAGGCGGATGTCGGGAGGCTCAGCGCCACTATGGCCGCCATAAACTTGGGCATCAACAACCTGAGGAGGAGGCCTTTAAGGGCAGGACTTACCGCCACGACCCTTATATTGCTCACCTTCACCGTGCTCTCTTTTACATCGGTAAAGACCTTCATAAAGTTCTACAAACTTTCCAGGGGCAACGAACCCCCGTACCGAGGTGCTCTCATCAGGGACAGGAACTGGAGGGGGCTCCAGAATTCGGTGTTGGAATATACGAAGAGCACGTTTAAAGAGAAGGCCGTAGTGGCACCCCGTTCGTGGTATATGGCCAAGACCGTGGGCGAAAAGGCCTACATAGACTTCTACGTCCCCTCCACCGGGAGAAGGAGCTTCGCCAACGGGATCGTCGGCTTCACCCCCCAGGAATTGGAGATCACGGGTCTCGACGGCCTGCTAGTGGGGGAGAAGAGTCGGTGGTTCCGGCCCGGGGAGAGGGAAGTCTGTATCATCCCCACCGATATGGCAGAGCTCGTGGGGATTACGGAGGAGGACGTGGGGAAGGTAAAGATAAAGATGCTGGGGTCCGAGTTTTTAGTGATAGGACTCATAGATTCCGAGAAGTTCAACAAATTTAAGGACATGGACGACGAGAAGCTCACCCCCGTGAACACAATAACCGAGCAATCCAGGCTCCAGAGGGGGTTGAGGGAGAACCCCGCCCTGCAAGCGACCGCGCCCATCCAGGCGTTCCTCCACTTAGGGGCGAGGAACGTTATGATCATGCCCTACGACTACGTTATGGACATAGGGGGCACCCTCAGGTCCATGGCCATAGGTAAGTTTAAGAAAGAAAACTTCATACCTGACATAGAGGACTTCATGAGCAGGGTGGCGCTGACGATGTTCGTGGGGAAGGAGGATAAGGTAGTGGTGTACAGCTCCTTAGGCGCTACCTCGCTTTCCGGAATGGGCAACCTTTTCGTCCCCATCCTGATAGCGGCATTGATCGTTTTGAACACCATGTTAGGGGCTATCCACGAGCGGCAAAGCGAAATAGAGATCTACAGCTCGGTGGGCCTGGCCCCCGTGCACATAGCCGCCCTGTTTTTAGCCGAGGCGGTCGTATATGCCACCTTGGGTGCCGTAGGGGGATATCTGATCGGGCAGGTTATGGCGAAGGTGCTGTTTCTCAGGGGATGGCTGACCGGAGTCTCCTTGAACTACTCCTCGCTTTCCGCGGTCTGGTCCACGGTGGTGGTAATGGCCACCGTGCCGCTTTCCACCCTGTACCCCGCCAGGAAGGCGGCCGCTATGGCGGTTCCGGATGTGACCAGGAAGTGGGTCCTGCCCGAGCCCGAGGGGGACGACTGGAGGTTCGATTTCCCGTTCACCATAGCCGGGGCCGAGGCCTTGGGGATGTATGTCTACCTTGCGAAGCTCTTCAACTCGTACGGCGAGGGTTCTATAGGCGACTTCACGGCCCAGGATGTAGAGCTTTCGGCCGTGGAGCACGAGCAAGGCATGGGGTACAGGATATCCCTGATGACATGGCTGGCACCTTACGACTTGGGGTTGAGCCAGAGGGTCTCCTTAGACGCTATACCGACCGGAAAACACGACATCTACCGAATCGTCGTGCACATACACAGGATCTCCGGAGAGCTATCCTCGTGGAAGCGGCTCAACCGGGGGTTCTTGGGTTCCCTGAGGAAGCATTTCTTAGTGTGGAGGACGCTTATGCCGGACGTGAAGGGGCAGTATATAGATGAGGGGAAGGTCCTCTTAGGTGAGATGGCTTCAGTGTGAAGGGAGGTGAAGCTTGGCAGCTGGGAAGAATTCGGGAAGAGAGGACTACCGCTTGATACCGGAGGACGCCCCCTTCGAGGAAGGGTTCAACATAAAGACCCTTTGGGGGGCGCTCTTCGTGGGTTTCGTGATGATGCCTGGCGCGATCTACCTGGGCCTGGTCATAGGGCAGGCGCTGGGAGGAGCCGCCCAATGGGTGACCATAATCCTCTTCGTGGAGGTCGCAAAGAGGGCATTCGTAAGGCTCAAGCCCCAGGAGATCTTGATCCTTTACTGGATCGCGGGCGGGCTTGTGGTCTTGGGAGGTGGGTTCAGGATAGGATTGGGGGCGGGGTTGTTCGGGGGCCCCTTTGGGATGATGATATGGGACCAGTATTTCGTCAACTCTCCCCAAGCTGCGGGACTGGCTCATTACATCCCCCAGTGGTTGGCCCCCAAGCCGGGATCGGGGGTGTTCATGACCCGATCGTTCCTCCACAGGGAATGGCTGGTGCCCATATGCATACTCATGACTTGCCAGATACTCTTCGTGGTGAACCAGATTAGCTTGGGCTACACCCTCTTCAGGGTGACGTCGGATGTGGAGAGGCTCCCCTTCCCTATGGCCCCGGTGTACGCGGGAGGGGCTATGGCGCTGGCGGAGACGTCCGGAAGGAGGGAAGGTTGGAGGTGGAGGGTGTTCAGCGTCGGCTCCATGATAGGGGTGATATGGGGGTTCGCCTACGTCGCGGTGCCCACCATTTCCAACATCCTCTTGGTGAAGCCGGTTACCATTTTGCCCATCCCCTGGATGGACTTCACCCCGTATCTTAAAGCCGTGCTCCCGGCAGCCCCCTTGGCCGTGGTCACGGACCTATGGCCCTTATTGGCGGGTTTCGTGCTTCCATTTTGGGTCGTGATCGGAAGCTTCATAGGTCAGATAGGAAGGACCCTGTTGGTCAACCCCATCCTGTACCGCAGCGGGATCCTCCGCCGCTGGACTCCGGGGATGACCTACGTGCCCACGGCGATAGCGAACAACCTGGACTTCTGGATAAGCTTCTCCATAGGCCTGGGCGTCGTGGTGGCGTTGGCCGGGATATGGTCGGTGGTCAAGGCGTTCAAGAGCCAGAGGGCTAAGGGACTCCACCTCACCCCCCCCAAGGGGAGGGGTGATATCTGGGTCGGCCTGGCCTTCCTAGCCTGGGCGGTCAGCACCTTGGGGTTCGTGGCCCTGGTGCACGTGCTCGTCCCGGAGTTCCCTCTGTGGATAATCGCCTTCTTCGGGTTCGTGTTTACCCCGATGATCTCTTACATAACCGCCCGAATGGTGGGCCTTACGGGAAGCTCCGCGGGGGTGAGCTTTCCGTTCCTCCGGGAGTCGCTGTTCTACCTTTCCGGATATAAAGGGGTGGCGATATGGTTCGCGCCGGTGCCCATCTTCAACCACGGGGGACTTGCGGAGGTCTTCAAACAGCTCGAGCTCGTAAGGACCAAGTTCGGAAGTTACGTCAAGATGGCAGCCCTCTCTATGGGTATTATGTTGGTCTGTAGCTTCCTGTTCTGGTCCCTGATATGGAAGTTGGCGCCCATACCGTCTGCCGCTTATCCTTATGTACACAAGGTATGGCCCTATTTCGCCACTATGCAGGCCATGTGGGCGTCGTCCACCCTTCCGGGAGGGGCGAGCCTGATCCAGGGGGTCATAAACCTTAAGATCATACTGACGGGCCTGGGCGCGGGAGGGCTGACATTCGCCCTCTTCTCCGGCTTTGGCCTTCCCATCTCCCTGTTTTACGGAATCTTAGCAGGAGCCATGAGTTGGATGCCCACGGCCGTGCCGAGCTTCGTCGGGGGGATGCTCGGCAGATATTACTTCCTCAAGAGGTTCGGAAGGGAGAGGTGGAGAGCTTATGCTCCCATCATCTTGGCGGGATACGCCTGCGGGCTGGGCCTCATCGGGATGGTCTCGGTAGCGATCACCCTTATAGCCAGGTCTGTATCTACCATAGTGTTCTAATTGCTACCCGAACTTTCCGTACTTCGAGACCACCTCCCGGTACCGCTCATACACCTCAGGGGATACGTCCGGTCCTATGCTGTTGGCCCCCAGATCACTCCCCTGTCCCTACCGGCCTCGCATAGACGGCGTATGTGGGCCTCTATGGCCCTGCCCTCGCCCGAGGGCAATATGTGGGAGTTATCCACCCCGCCTACGAAGGTAAGCCTTTCCTCGTACTTCTCCTTCAGCCTCACCAAGTCCATCCCGGCCTGGGGTTCCAAAGGGCTCTATGTTCCCGTCGGAGTGCAACACCACCTTCCAGACTCCGGCTGCCTTGAGTTCCCGTACCATCCACCGGTATACAGGAAGGCCTCGGTGCCACGTATGAACGCACCTTGCGGCGAACTCCGGCCAGAAGGAGCCGTAAACCGGAAGCCTGTCCGGACCGCATCTGGGGGCTCCTGAGGGTCGAAGGGGGAGGCCATTTCCGTCCTCCTAAGATAGCTTTATAACCCCAAAAAATTCTTCGCTGGGATACTTTTTGGGGACTCCATTGGAGATATTCGGGCCTGCTGGGATATCCCAGCAGGCCCGAAGACTTGTCTTTGACCTTTCTACTTCTCCTCGAAGGCCGCCTCGAAGGCCACCTTCGAGGGCTCGAAATCCAGCTTCCGCACGAACTCGCACGCCTCCCTGGCTCCGTGCTCCCTGTCCATCCCGCTGTCCTCCCACTCCACAGAGAGGGGCCCCTGGTACCCTACGGCGTTCAGGGCACGGATTATGGCCTCAAAGTTCACCCCACCCCTGCCTAAGGAGCGGAAGTCCCATCCCCTACGGGAGTCCCCGAAGCCTAAGTGGGAGGAGAGGACCCCGCTCTCCCCGTCTAAGGTGACTATG
>DTXA01000238.1 GCA_012962735.1 Candidatus Latescibacterota bacterium | reverse complement strand
TCCCCGCCTGGGCGTTACCCAGCATCCTGCCCTGTGGAGCCCGGACTTTCCTCGCCCGCACATGCGGACGCGGCCATCCGCCCCGCTTCCCCGGAATCGCTCTCTATGCCGACCTTGGCCCGGTACAGCAACACAGCCCGGTGGGCCAGCCTATCGGCCTCCCTTATCTGGGAGCGGTCCACACAGAAGATGTCGAAGTGGGCGAACCTCCCGGCCAGTTCCCTGGCACATTCGTACAGGGGGGCCAGATGGGGGCTTTTCACTCCATAGCGGCCCTGCATCTGGTAGACCACTAATTGGCTGTCCGAATACACCCGCACCTTGTCGGCCCCCAGCTTCAGGGCTTCCTTCAAACCCGCTATCAGCGCGCGGTATTCGGCCATGTTGTTGGTCATCTCCCCTATGTACCGCCCGTCTTCGTAGAGCACCCGATTCCCTTGACGGACCACAAGCCCGACGCCTGCAGGCCCCGGATTGCCCATAGCGGCTCCGTCTATATAGAGCACTACTTCCACTTATGCTTACTCCTCGTTCCAGACCAAAATGCGACCACAGTACTCGCACCTGATCAGACGGCTCCCCCGTCGCACCTCCACAACGACCTGGGGGGGAAGTTGGGAGAAGCATCCCCCGCAGGCCTCCCGAGTGACAGGCACCACCGCCACTCCTCCCCTCCCCTGGCGGATCCGTTCGTAGGTGGCCAGAAGCCTCTGCCCTATCCTGCCCGCGATCTCCTCCCTGCGCTTAAGGTGCTCCTCCAGCTCCTCCTCCAAATTTCCCAGTTTATCCAACAGCTTCCCCATCTCCTCTTGTTTTTCCTCGTGAGACCGGGCGTAGGCCTGTTCCCTGTCCGCCACCTGGGGGGTCAGCTCCTCTATGGCGGCCATAGTGTCGAGGAGGACTTCCTCGTTCTGGCCGAGGCTGTTCTCCCAGGCCTCTATCTCCTGTTGCACCGCATCGTACTCCCGGTTCGTCTTGACCTCGTAGAGCCTCGCCTTATGTTTCTTTAGCTCGTCCTGCGCCCTCCTAAGCTCCCGCTCGTAGTGTCGCTTCTGACGTTCCAGCTCTTGCAGCTTGCCTTTCAGCTCCTCTAAGGTGGTACGTTCCTCCTCCAGCTCCCTCCTCAGCTCGTCGATACGCCTGGGGTACGTCTCCCGGGCTCTCCTAAGCTCGTCCAAGGCGTTGTCCACTTCCTGGAGCTCCAGGAGGTGGACCATGGTTTCTTTCATCGCCCCCCTCCTCTTTCAAGCCAAGCGAAAACCCCAGTGGCTGCGGCACACTGGGGTATACCCCTATCCGGGGACTGGTGTATATGTACCCTCCCTGTGCCAGAATACCTCCATAGCTTGTCTCCGATCCCGTAGCATTATCTTAAAGATAATAACTATAAAAGCCTTTGGCAAGAGGTTTCTCCCCCTGACTCCAAATAAACCCCTTGACAGGGGGAGAATACCAGCGTACATTGATTAAGCCACGAAGCAAATCACAAACGGAGAGGGACGCCGATGCAACAGCGTATCTTGGAGATCGTGGTGTTCTTGGCGCACGAGCTCAACCGCAGAGGGGGGGAGCTGGGGGACATCGCCAAGCTCTCTCAAGACCTCCGCCTCCAGGGATACACGGAGAACGAGATAAGTACTGCCCTCTCTTGGCTTTTCGAGCGACTCGAGGAAGACCGCGGGTGGAAGGGGACTACCTATACGGGAGTTCGCATCCTCCACAAGGTGGAGCGCAGGGTGTTATCCCCTGAAGCTTACGGGTACCTGCTCCAGCTCAGGGCCCTGGGCCTGATCACCCCTGGACAGATGGAAGCTATAATAGAACGGGCTCTGATGACGGGGGCCAGTCGGATAGGGCAGGAGGACATCAAGGCCTTAACAGCCTCGCTCCTCTTCGGTGAGGGTCTCGAAGAGACCGAAACCCTGCACTGAGGTGGGTCTTATGGGGAAGTCCTTAGTCATTGTAGAGTCTCCGGCCAAGGCTAAGACCATCAATAAGTTCTTGGGGAAGGGATACGAAGTTCGGGCCTCTATGGGCCACATCTGCGACCTACCCGAGAACCGACTCGGAGTGGACATCCAGGATAAGTTCAGGCCCCAGTATGTGATCATCCCTGGGAAGCACAAGGTCGTCTCCGAGCTAAAACGGGCGGTCCGGGATGCGGAGCAGGTGCTTTTGGCCACCGACCCGGATAGGGAGGGCGAGGCCATTGCCTGGCACATAGCTGAGCGGGTAGTAGGTGGGAAGCGAGGGGTGCGGCGGGTACTCTTCCACGAAATAACCGAAAGGACGGTGCGGGATGCCCTGGCCAACCCCCAGGATATAGATATGAGAAAGGTCCACGCCCAGCAGGCCCGAAGGGTCCTGGACCGGCTTGTAGGTTATCAGGTGAGCCCACTCCTCTGGAAGACCATAAAGGGGGGATTGAGCGCCGGACGGGTGCAGTCGGTAGCCTTAAGGCTCGTCTGCGAGCGGGAGGAGGAGATAGAGAGGTTCACCCCAAAGGAGTACTGGACGATCACGGCCAGGCTCCGAACTCCCTCGGGGGATGAGTTCGAGGCGGTCCTGGCCCGCAGGGGGGGGAAAAGGGTCCATCTTCCCGACGAGGAGAGCGCCAGGAAGGTTTTGGAGGAACTCAAGGGCCTCTCCTTCGTGGTCCATCAGGTCCTGACCAAGGAGGTAAAGCGTAATCCCCCGCCTCCCTTCATCACCAGCACCTTACAGCAGGAGGCGGCCCGGAAGCTGGGATTTTCGGCGGGGAAGACCATGCGGGTCGCCCAGGGTTTGTACGAGGGGGTGGACTTGGACGGGGAGCGCACAGGACTTATCACCTATATGCGTACGGACTCGGTTCGGTTGGCAGAGGAGGCGGTCCATGCAGCCCGGGAGTTCGTGGCCAGTTCCTACGGCCCGAAGTTCCTGCCCCAGAGGCCCAGGGCATTTAAGTCCCGGAGGGGCGCACAGGAGGCCCACGAGGCCATCCGTCCCACTGAGGTGCACCGGGAGCCTAAGAAGGTGAAGAAGTTCCTCACCCAGGACCAGTATAAGCTATACGAACTCATATGGAAGCGCTTTCTGGCCTGTCAGATGGCCCAGGTGGTACTCGATCGGAAGACGGTGGAGATAAAGGCAGGGGATTGCATATTCAAGGCTACAGGAAGCACGGTGAAGTTCGCCGGGTTTACGGTGTTGTATCAAGAGGCAAAGGACGAGGACCAGGAGGAGAGGGAGGTGGTCCTGCCCGAGTGTATCGGAGCGGGGGAGGTCTTGACCTTGGTGGGCCTCTCGCCGGGGCAGCACTTCACGAAGCCTCCACCCCGTTACACTGAGGCTTCATTAGTTAAGGAATTGGAATCCAAAGGAATAGGTCGACCAAGCACGTACGCTCAGATCATCGGCACTCTCAAGGAACGGGAATACGTGGTCAAGGAGAAGGGGAGGTTCGTGGCCACTGACCTCGGCAGGGCGGTGAATGCCCTTTTGGTGCGGATCTTCCCGGACATATTCGAAGTCGGGTTCACAGCACGGATGGAGGAAGACCTGGACCGGGTGGAGGCAGGGGAGGAGGAGTGGATGCGGGTGGTGGAGCAGTTCTACACCACATTCAGCCGGACCCTCCGATGGGCCGAGGAGCACCGCCGAGACCTGAGGAAAGGCCTTCAGGAGGAGACGGGGGAGGAGTGTCCGAAGTGTGGAAGGCCCTTGGTGGTGAAGTGGGGGAGGTATGGAAGGTTCTACGCCTGTTCCGGGTTCCCGGATTGTTCCTATACACGACCTCTCAAGGAGGAAAAGGAGGCCCCTCAGCCCACCGGGGAGCGGTGTCCCCAGTGTGGGGCCGAGCTTTTGGTACGGCAGGGGAAGTATGGGAGGTTCCTGGCCTGTTCGGCGTATCCGAAGTGCACCTATTCCCGCCCCCTGGGCCTGGGCATCCCCTGCCCCGAACCGGGATGCGACGGGGAACTGGTGGAGCGGCGAACCAAGAGGGGACGGGTTTTCTACGGGTGCAGCAACTATCCCAAGTGCTCCTTCGCCACCTGGGACCGTCCGGTCCCCCAGCCCTGTCCCAAGTGTGGGTTCGCCTTCCTTTTGGAAAGAAATTCGAGGGGTGTCAGCCTGCGTTGCCTCAGTTGTAAGGCCGCCATCTCCGAGGAGGAAGCCACCCCCGAGGTATAGAGCGCTCAAATACTTTTCTTGGAGATATAGATGTCCTCCATTTCCGTCCATATCGATCGCTTCTGCGAAGCCCTCCGGGAAGGGGGTGCATCCCCTCACACGGTGCGGGCGTATCGGGGGGACCTGGAGCAGTTCGTGGGGTTCCTCAGGGGGGAGTTGGGCCTCGATGACCCCAGACTCTCCGAAGTGGACCGCTTAGCGGTCCGGCACTTCTTGGGGACCTTGGCCCGTAGAGGATACAGTCGGATGGCCTTGGCCCGCAAGTTGGCCGCTGTGCGGTCGTTTTTTACGTTTCTGCGTCGGGAGGGGACCATAGGGGGAAACCCGGCTATTTCGGTGCGTCCCCCCAAGGGAGGGGGGAAGCTCCCCCGGTTCGTGGACCTGGAGCGGATGCGGGCGATTTTGGACTCCCTGCCCGGGGAGACCGCTTTGGAGGTCAGGGACCGTGCGGTCTTAGAGCTTTTGTACGGGGCGGGGCTCAGGATCGGGGAGCTGGTGAGGTTGGACGTAAGCTCCTTGGATCTGTTGACAGGGACCGTGCGGGTGCACGGCAAGGGGGACCGCGAGAGGGTAGTCCCCTTGGGAAGGGCTGCCCTCAGAGCCCTAAGGAGTTATCTACTCAGACGTGGGGAGTTACTCCGCAGGACCCAGAGGCCCAAGGACCCGGACGCTCTTTTTCTCAACGCATGGGGTGGGAGGCTCACCGAGAGGGGGGCGTACGGGATCGTGCGCTCTAAGTTGTTCCTGTCCTTGGGGTCCAGGGACGCCCATCCCCACATACTCAGGCACACCTTTGCAACACACCTTTTGGACGCGGGAGCTGACCTCAGGGCTGTCAAGGACCTTCTGGGGCACTCCCGGCTGTCCACCACCCAGGTGTACACCCACATCACCCCGGAGCGACTTAAGCGGGTATACGTTCAGGCTCATCCCAGGGCGGAAAGACGGGAAACTGAGGAGGGAAAATGAAGCTCGTCGGCGTGTACGCCAGTCCGAAGCCCATTTTGGAGGACCCGGAGTTCCTGCCGGCCCTCAAGGACAAGGGCGTGAACTTGGTGATACTCGGGGGGGCCTTCCGGCTTTCGGAGGGGGTGTTAGCTGAAAACCCAATGCCCCCCGAGGTTCGGGACCGTATGGGCCCAGGGATCTCCCTGACCCAGGACGATTCGGCCTTGAGGAAGGCCGTAGACCGGGTGCACAGGGAGGGGTTTTCGGTTTGGCTTTCGGCATTCGCCTGGTGGGGGGGAGCGGAACATGCTCCTGAGCTTATGATGCGCCACATCTCAGGCCGGCCCATAAGCGACTTCGCTCCCGCGCCTTTCTCCAACGAGTCCAAGACCCTGGTGTATTGTCCCAACGACGAGCGCACTAACCGCTGGTTTGCCTTGGCGTATACAGATGCTGTCCTCAGGTACGGTGCAGAGGGGATAGACCTCACCCACGCCAGATACAGCCACGTGGCATTTGTGGATAACCTCTTCGGGTGTGCTTGCGAGAGGTGCGCTCGGGCCGCTAAGTCCTGGGGGTACAACTGGGAGGGGATGAAGGACGGAGTGAAAAGGACGCTGGATGGAATCCAAAGCTTAGATGCGAAGACCGTCCGGGAGTTTTCGGAGTTGGAGCTAGGGTTCGCGGACTTCCTACACCTGTTGGGTGGGCCGGAGGTGGTGGATTGGTTTCATTTCCGGGCGGATTCCATCTCCAACGCTCTGAAGGGAATAAGGCAGTACTTCAAGGAAGAGGCCCAGGACAGGGTCTTTGGCAGCGATGCCCACGTGCCTTCCTTCGCCCTTCTGGTAGGGCACAGGTATAGGGATTTTCGGGAGTTCTCGGATTTTATGAGTCCGCTTCTGCCCTGGTTCGAGATCCACTACTTGGCCAACTTCGCTGCCTGGGCGGACCGGCTGTGTCGGTGGATCGAGGGGTTGGAGGAGGATGTGGCGCTGCGGTTCGTCTACCGCCTGTTCGGATACGACAGGTTCGAGATGCCCAGGAACGTGAGGGCCCTGAGGGTGGGGGAACCGGGATGCGAGGAGGAGTTCGAGGGGGACCTGTATGGGATCGTGGAGTGGGAGCTACGCAAGGCCAGGGCATATAGCCCCAAAGGGCTCCCTTTGTATCCGGTTTTAAAGGGAGGACGGTGGCCTGCAGAGGTCATCAGGAGGCTGATCCGGGCCGCCGAGGAGATGGGTTACGACGGGGTGGTGTTCCAGCCGCTGTACATCTCCGGGGGGGAGGCTGGATACCTGAGGCGGCTGGAGTTTTGATACGAAAGGTCCCGTCGGATGTGCGAGGCCGCCGGTCCCTGTAGAGGTCGGGATGTACTTAGGTGGCTGTGCCACAGCTGTGGGGGAGGGAGAGCACCCCGCTCGTTAAGGGAGATGGACTGCGCTGGGAGGACCAGGTACGTGTGCGACCTCTAAGACCGGCGAGCTTTGGGCTAAAATACAGGGCGGAGCGGGAGCTTTGCCCTCTTTCTACCCGTTGACGATCCATATCGGGGAGGACCAGGCCACCTGGCCGTTGCGCTGGTGTACCCTGATCCTGTAATGGTTCACGCCCCGAGGCGGGGACGGATCGGTGTGTTCCCAGAACGTGTGGTATCCGACTTCAGGTACAGCTTTGTGTACCTTAGCCTTGTGTGATAGGAAGTAGAACGGATCGTCCCTGGGGAGCAGGTCGGGGTC
>DTXA01000237.1 GCA_012962735.1 Candidatus Latescibacterota bacterium | reverse complement strand
TCTGTCCTCTAGAGTCACAGCAGCCGCTCCTTCGCTTAATACAAGCCCGTCTCTGTATAGATCGTAAGGTCTGGATGCCTTTTCGGGTTCTTCATTTCTGGAGGAGAGGGTCCCAGTGGCGCAGAAAGCTGCAAAACTGAAGGGGTACAGGGGAGCTTCTGTACCCCCCACTACGACAGCCTTTAACCTTCCGGACCGGATCTGTGCCCGGCCCCATTCTATTACATCTAGCCCTGTGGCACAGGCCGAGGCGACGGTGACCCCGGGTCCCTGGATGCCCAAGAAGATGCATACATAACTGGTAGGTGCATGAGAGGAATACTCTAAGGCAGCAAAAGGCCATACCCCTTCCGACCCTTTGTTCAAGAATTCTAAATAAGCCTCCTCAAAGGGCCATCCCCCTCCTCCTATGGAGGTCCCGAAGCAAGCTCCTATCTTGTAAGGGTTGGAGGCGATGTCCAAGCCTGCGTCCTCTACCGCCATCTTTGCGGCCGCGACGGCGAACTGGGAGAAGCGGGAGATTTTGGAAGTCCTATTGGGGATGAAATCTTCGGGTTTGAAGTCCTTGACCTCGCCTGCTATCTGTGAGGGGAAGTCTGAGGGGTCGAAGTGGGTGATGCGGGTGATGCCGGACCGGCCGTGTATCAAGGAATCCCAGAAGGCCTCCTTGCCGATACCAATCGGGGAGACGACGCCTAATCCCGTTATCACCACCCGACGCATATGGCCTCCTTAGGATCAAGCAGATGGCATCGGGATACCGAGGTCTTTGCAAATCTTGCGAGCCAATTTATCCGCGATCTCGGTATGTCGAGGCACAGACATTATAAGCCTATCCTCACCGGCCGTCCCTCCTCTATGGAGCGGAGGGCTGCCTCTACGACGGCTGTGGCCCGAAGACCGTCCTCGCCGGGGCATTGGGGAGGGTGTCCGTCTAAGACGCAGTTTACGAAGTGATATATGGGTTCCTGTACGAACCCCATAGTGCGGCCGTAAGCGTCTTCCTGACCCAGGACGAAAGGATGGGAGAGCTTATCCCCGGCGATCTCTATCCCCTGGAAGGCGGCCTCCACCGATATACGGCCTTCGGTCCCGGCTAAGTATATCTGGAAGTCTATCAGCCGGGGAAGGGAGTTGGGCAGCACCCAGCAAGATTCCAAGGTCACCGTCGCCCCGCCTTCAAATGTGACCATAGCCTGTACGAAGTCGTAGGTATCCATCCCTCTGCCTCTGAGGACCTTCTTCTCCCCAACCGCGTAGACCTTCTCGGGCCTCTTATCCACCAGCCAGCACATAAGGTCCGCTATGTGGGACATAAGGAACCACTGGGGGCCAGACCGCCCAGCCCAGAGGAGCATCTCCGTGGGGACATATATCGTGTCGCTCAGCCTTGCGAACCCCACTAGGGGCTCCCCGATCTCCCCCTCCCGAACCGCCCGTTTCGCCCTGAGGAAAGGTGGGTTCCAGCGGTTGTGGAAGTCCACCATAAGCACCACCTCGGCCTCCTTGGCTGCCTCTAAGATGTGTCGGGCCTCCTCGGTTGCGGTGGCCAGGGGCTTCTCTACGAGGATATGCTTCCCGGATTCTATCATCGTTAAAGCCGGCTCAGTGTGGGCGAAGTCCGGGGTTGCGATGCTTACGGCCTCGACCGACGGGTCCCCGGCCACCTCCCGGTAGTCCGGGGTATACTGAGCTCCATAGTGGGCCGCTATCTCTCTGCCTCTTTCTTCGTTCAGATCGCACACCCAGACTAATTCCGATCGTTCGTATTCAGCGTAGGCCCTTGCATGGTTTCTGCCGAATGTCCCCACGCCGACCACTGCAGTGCGCAGCTTCCCCACAGTCTCTCCTATGTAGATTCCCTGTAGATCTCCGCTCCGAGGGCCCGGAGCTTTTCCTCTATACGCTCGTATCCCCTATCTATGTGATAGACCCGGGAGATCGCGGTCTCCCCTCGTGCTGCCAGCCCAGCAATCACCAAGGCCGCTCCCGCCCTTATGTCCGGGGCCATCACCGGGGCACCATCCAAGGCCTCCACCCCCCGTACGACAGCAACCCCTTCCTCCAGGGAGATGTCCGCGCCCATACGTAGCAGCTCGGGCACGTGGGTAAACCGGTCGGGAAAGACGCGGTCGAAGATGAGGCTGGTGCCGTCGGCCAGGCACATCAAGGCCGTGTGAAGGGGTTGGAGGTCTGTGGGATACCCTGGATAAGGTGTGGCGACGAGGTCCACGGGAGAGATTTTAGAGGAACTCTCGACCTTTATTCTGGCGTCCTCGACATTTAGGCGCGCCCCGGCCTCCTCAAGCCTCCCCAAGACAGCGGTAATATGGGATGGGACACAGCCTTCCACTGTTACATCTCCTCCGGTGATAGCTGCCGCTATCAGGAAAGTAGCCGTCTCTATACGGTCGGGGGGGACGGCCATACAGGCGGAGGATAGGGAACTTACACCTTCCACCTCTATGCGGTCGGTCCCATCTCCCGA
>DTXA01000236.1 GCA_012962735.1 Candidatus Latescibacterota bacterium | reverse complement strand
GGGGAGGGCAGAAGTGGAGATCGCCTATCGGAGGGCAGTGCGTCCTGAAGGCAACACCAAGGCACGCAGATTAATAGATGAGGTCTTCAAGGTAGTGGACGCCGAGTGGCGGGGGCTGGGATGGGTCCCACGAAGTGGCCTGTGCCTCAGGGAGGAGTTTTGGGACTGGAACGCGGAGGACATTCCGGTAGAGGTGGAGCCCACGGTGGAGCCGAAGGGGTGCCGATGTGGCGAGGTGCTGAAGGGAACCTGTGTCCCACCGGAGTGTCCCCTTTTCGGTGGAGCCTGCATCCCGGAGCACCCGGTTGGGGCCTGTATGGTGTCCTTCGAAGGGGCCTGCGCGGCGTGGTACAAGTACGGGAGGTAAGGTGGACACCATAGGTATGGACCATGGAGGTGGGGGGCTCAAGGCCCGGGGGTTGGTGGAGGGGTTCCTCCGGTACTTCCCGAGCCCTTATCTGCGGCCTTTGGACGACGGGGCTGTACTTCCCCTGGGGGAGGGGTCCATAGCCTTCACCACCGACACCCACGTGGTGGCCCCCCTCTTCTTCCCAGGCGGGGACATTGGGAGGTTGGCGGTCTGCGGTACGGTGAACGACCTCGCCGTGATGGGGGCCCGTCCCCTCTTCCTGAGCTGTGCGCTGGTGTTAGAAGAGGGTCTGGAGGAGAAGGTATTAGAGCGGGTCTTGTCCTCGATCAGCCGAACGGCCGAAGAGGCCGGTGTGGAGGTAGTCACAGGGGACACGAAGGTGGTGGAGCGGGGGACGGGCTTCGGGATGTTCGTCAACACCGCTGGGGTAGGTACGGTGCTCCGGGAGTTGGGTCTTGGGAAGGTTTCCCCGAGGGATCGTATCTTGGTCAGCGGCCCGGTCGGAGAGCACGGTATGGCGGTTTTGGCCGTTCGGGAGGGGTTAGAGTTCGAAGGCGAGCTGCGGAGCGACTGTGCTCCCGTAAATGGCCTTGTGGAGGCTCTCCTGAAGGCCTGCCCTTCTGTCAAGTTCCTGCGCGATCCCACCCGAGGAGGGCTGGCTGGAACTCTGTGGGAGGTGGCCCGGGGGACGAGCCTCGGGGTTAAGGTTTGGGAGGAGCGGGTCCCCGTGCGGGAGCCCGTGCGCGGCCTGTGCGAACTTTTGGGTATAGACCCATTCTATTCGGCCAACGAGGGTAAGGTGGTGGCCGTGGTGGCCGGGGAGGAGGCCGAGGTGGCCCTTTCCGCCTTAAGGGCCCATCCGCTGGGGGAGAAGGCGGAGGTGGTCGGAGAGGTGGTGGAGGAACACCCGGGACAGGTCATGCTGGAGACTAAGGTAGGGGGAAGGAGGCTCTTAGAGCTGCCCGTCGGTGACCCCCTTCCGAGGATCTGCTGAGGGTCCGTCACTGCGCCAGGGGGTTACCTCCGCAGGAACGCTCCAACTTCCTCCGGTACTCCCTCAGCATCCTCCCGAGCCGGAGGGCGGTGAGGCCTTCCCTTACGAGGAACATAGCCAACCATGGCCTCCGGAGGCCCCTCCGAATCATCCAGAGGAGCCGCCTTCCCCTTAGGAAGAATTCATTGTAAGCCCTGACGAGAAGCTCCTGAACCTCATGGGGGGATAAGAAGTCTCCTCTCAGGACGGCGTGCAGGCCGTCGTAGTACCTCCAGAGGTAGGTTACAATCCTGTTCTCCCTTCTGGCCTGTTCGAACAGCCCAGTGCCAGGATAGGGGGTGAGAATGGAGAACTGAACGGCCCAGGGGTCGAGCTCCCTCGCGAGCCTTATGGTTTGTTCGGTCATCTCCCTGGTCTCCCTGATGCCGCCTATTATGAAGCTTCCATAAGCCTTAATTCCGCAACACCTCAGTATCGCTATCGCTTCCCTCTCCTGCTCCACCGTGATGCGCTTGCCGTACGAGTCCAATGCCTCCTGGGAGCCACTCTCCAGACCCAAAAAGACCTCCACCGCCCCAGCCTCCGCCATCCTCGTCACAAGCTCTGGGTTCCGGACGATGGTATCCACCCTTGAGAAGCAGTACCAGGATATATCAAGGCCCCGGCGGTCCAACTCCTCTATGAACGCCACCACCCTCCTTGGAGATAGGGTGAAGTTGTCGTCCATAAAGGCGAAGGCCCTGTATCCGTATTCCCGATAGAGATGCTCTATCTCGTCGACGATGGACTTGGGGCTCCTAGGCCGCCATCTGAGCCCCCCGAATGTGGAGGAGGCGCAGAAGTAGCAGTTGAATGGACATCCTCGGCTCGTTATGAGCGACGTCGCCGGCCTGCCCTGAAGGAGGGTATGATACTTAGACATTGGGAGCAGGTCCCTGGCGGGCATGGGGAGGGAATCCAGATCCTGCGGAGGTGGAGCATCCGGGGTGCGGAGGAACCTTCCGTTTTCCTCGAAGGATATTCCACCTACCTCCTTCGGACAGCCCTTCCCGCTCAGCACATCTAACAGGGCGGGAAACGTCTCCTCCCCCTCGCCCCTCACCACGTAATCCACATATCCGGACGAAAGGGCTCCCTCGTCCCTGAAGGTCACATGGTATCCACCCATCACTACGATACACCCTCTGCCCTTAGCCTCCTTTGCGATCTCCAAGGCCCTTTCGTAACGGGGCGTGTCGGACGTTATCCCGACGACGTCAAAACCACCTAAGTCCAAAGATGTCCTCTGATCGACATCGAGGTCCAATATGCCCACCTCGTACCCCCTTTCCCTCAGGGATGCGGCGAGGTAAGCCAGCCCTAAGGGAGGATATCGATTCCCCAAAACTCCGTATATATTGACGCTCGGTGGATTGACGAGCAGGACTTTCATCTATAGCTCCAAAAAGTTCTTCGCTTCG
>DTXA01000235.1 GCA_012962735.1 Candidatus Latescibacterota bacterium | reverse complement strand
GAAGTATCGGAGCGAAGCGGAGGTGATGCTCGATGTGGCCCGTGACGATCGTCCTGACGGGGTTGATGAGCTTTGCCGGCGGGGATATCAGGGCTGTAGAGGAGGTGAAGCAGATGAAGCCTTTGGAGGGGAAGAAGGTGGTGTTCATCTTCGCCCACAGGAACTTCAGGGACGAGGAACTGTTGGTGCCTAAGCGGATCTTGGAGGAACGGGGGGCGAAGGTGGTGTTGGCATCCTCGGCCCTGGGCACGGCCAAGGGGATGTTGGGGGCGAAGGTCGAGCCGGACCTCCTGGTGGACAGCGTGAGGGTGGAGCAGTACGATGCGGTGGTCTTCGTGGGGGGTTCCGGGGCATCGGAGTACTGGGACGACCCCAGGGCCCACGCCATCGTCAAGGAGGCCGCTCAGAAGGACAAGCTTATCTGCGCAATATGTATAGCTCCGGTCACCCTGGCCAACGCAGGCCTGCTAAAGGGGAAGAAGGTTACAGCGTGGCCCTCTGAGGCAGGGAGGCTGAAGGCAAAGGGGGCGACCTACACCGGAAGGCCGGTGGAGCGGGATGGGAAGGTCATAACGG
This sequence comes from Candidatus Latescibacterota bacterium, assembly GCA_012962735.1. Taxonomy (GTDB): domain Bacteria; phylum Latescibacterota; class 4484-107; order B68-G9; family B68-G9; genus B68-G9. Next base: position 2,123 of record DTXA01000235.1, on the reverse strand, counting down.
CCGATGGGCCCAGGTCCGCAGGGGCTTTCGCAGAGGCCATAGTGAGGGCCTTGGCCGAGGGGAAGTGAGGGAGCTTAAGACGATAGTTCACTTTAAGGAGGCCTCGTCGCCTCGCCCGCCGATTCCCCTGCAACAGTTCTCAAGGCCTCGTACTGTCCACATGTGGCCTTGCTTTTCCCTCGAAAAGGGGCTATATTTAGCCTGCGGAACCCCAACCGAGGAGGCTATATGGAGGTCCCCCTCATAGATCTGGTGCGTCAGTACCGGACCTTACAGGGCGAGATAGACGAAGCGATACGCAGGGTGGTGGAAAGCGGCAGGTTCATCGGCGGGCCGGAGGTGGAGGCCTTAGAGGAGGAGGTGGCCCGGTACGTGGGGGTGAGGTACGCCATAGGCGTTGCCTCGGGCACGGACGCGCTTTGGTTGTCCCTTATGGCTTTGGGGGTGGGGCCGGAGGACGAGGTGATCACGACCCCTTTCACCTTCGCGGCCACGGCGGAGGCCATCGCCCTTCTCGGGGCCAGGCCGGTGTTCGTGGATGTGGACCCCCAGACCTACTGCATAGACCCGGGACGGATAGAGGAGGCGATCACGCCACGCACTAAAGCCATCGTGCCGGTCCACCTCTTCGGCCAGCCCGTCGATTGGGAACCCATAGAGGAGATAGCGAAAAGATATGGCCTCTTCATGATAGAGGACGGGGCCCAGGCCATAGGGGCGGAGTACAGGGGTAGAAAGGCCTGCTCCTTAGGGCACGTGGGATGCCTCAGCTTCTTCCCCACCAAGAACTTAGGGGCATACGGTGATGGCGGGATGGTCACAACCGACGACCCGGAGATGGCCGACCGGATCAAGGTCCTGCGGGTCCACGGGGCCGGGGAGAAGTACGCGCACAAGGTCCTCGGCACCAACAGCCGCTTGGACGCCATCCAGGCCGCGGTGCTCCGGGCCAAGCTCCCCCACACAGACAGGTGGAACGCCCGAAGGAGGGAGATAGCGGCCCTGTACGACGAGCTTCTGAGGGAAGTCGACTGGGTAGTCACCCCCTATGTCCGGCCGGGGTGCCTCCACGTATACCATCAGTACTCCGTCCGGGTGCCGGACCGGGACAGGGTGCGGGAGCGCCTTGCCGAGGTCGGAGTCGCCACGGCCGTGCATTATCCAATCCCCCTGCACCTGCAGGGGGCGTTCAGGTACTTGGGGTATAAAGAGGGGAATTTCCCGGTAGCCGAAAAGGTGTCCCGGGAGGTGCTCTCCCTGCCGATTTTCCCCGAACTGACCGACGAGGAAGTCCGCTACGTGGCCAAGCGGCTTATGGAAGCTTCAGGAGTTTAAAATGTTAGATCTGCGCTTCATAAGGGAGAACCCCGAATTAGTAGGAAGGGCCGTAAGGGACAAGGGCGAAGATGTGGACCTTTCCCACCTCTTAGAGCTGGACGAGCGCAGGCGGGCCCTGATCCGGGAGGGGGACGAGCTCAAACGCCGCCGCAACGAGGTCTCCAAGGAGATAGGGAGGTTGAAGAAGGCCGGGAGGGACCCCGCCGACCTCTTAGAGGAGATGGGCAAAGTGGCCCGTAGGATCAAGGAGATAGACGGGGAGCTGAGGGCCGTCGAAGAGGGACTGGACCGCCTCCTCCTCCAGGTCCCCAACATCCCGGACCCATCCGTGCCCGTGGGGGAGGGGGACAACGTGGAGGTGCGGCGGTGGGGGGAGCTTCCAGAGCCCGATTTCCCGCCACTTCCCCACTGGGAGCTGGGGGACAGGCTGGGGATACTCGACCTGCCGAGGGGGAGCAAATTGGCTGGCTCGGGATTTCCGCTGTTCAGGGGGGCAGGGGCCCTGCTCCAGAGGGCCTTGATATCCTTTATGCTCGACCTGCACGTCAAGAAGCACGGATACCAGGAGGTCTGGCCCCCGGCCTTGGCGACCCGTCCCTGTATGACCGGCACGGGCCAGCTCCCGAAGCTTGAGGACGATATGTATCTCTGCGAGCGGGACGACCTCTTCCTAATACCCACCGCGGAGGTGCCCCTTACCAACCTCCACAGGGGCGAGGTCCTACCCGGGGACGCCCTTCCCCTGTACTACACTGCCTATACCCCCTGCTTTCGAAGGGAGGCAG
>DTXA01000234.1 GCA_012962735.1 Candidatus Latescibacterota bacterium | reverse complement strand
CTGAGGCGGTGGAGGCGGCAAGGGATCGGTTCGGGACCGTGCACATCTTGGTCAACAACGCCGGCATAACCCGGGACGCGCTCTTAGTTCGGATGGGGGAGGAGGACTGGGATAGGGTGATGGCCGTAAACCTCAAGGGCGTTTTCCTCTGCACCAAGGCCGTTGCCAGGCTTATGATGAAACAGCGCTGGGGCCGGATAGTGAACATCTCCTCTGTGGTCGGGGTCACCGGGAACGCAGGACAGGCGAACTACTCTGCTTCTAAGGCGGGGGTGATCGGGCTGACGAAGTCGGCCGCCAAGGAGCTTGCCCCGAGAGGTATAACGGTCAACGCAATAGCTCCTGGATACTTCCCCACCCCTATGACGGAGAGGCTCCCGGAGGAGGTCCGAAGGGCGCTTCTCTCCCAGATCCCTCTGGGCAGACCTGGGAAGCCCGAGGAGGTGGCGGCCTTAGTGACCTTTCTGGCATCGGAGGAGGCTTCGTACATAACGGGGCAGGTGATACATATAGACGGTGGAATGGCGATGTAGGCCTGTAAAAGGAGGTAAGGAAATGGCGGAGCGGAGCGTCGAGGAAAAGGTGCGGGATCTGGTGGTGGAACAGCTGGGGGTGAACCCGGAGCAGGTGACCCGGGAGGCGTCCTTCATAGACGATTTAGGAGCCGATTCTCTGGATACAGTGGAGCTCGTGATGGCCTTCGAGGAAGAGTTCGGCCTCGAGATACCGGACGAGGATGCGGAGAAGATCGCCACTGTCGGGGACGCCATAGCGTACATAGAGGCGAAGCTCGGGGAAGGGTCATAGGGTCCATGCAGAGGCGGGTGGTGATAACTGGGATGGGCGTAGTAGCTCCGAACGGACAGGACCTTCCCTCCTTCTGGGGGGGACTGGTGGAGGGACGGAGCTACGTGCGGAGGATCGCGAAGTTCGATCCCTGCGCGTTCCCCTCCCAGATGGCGGCCGAGGTGTCGGACTTCGACCCCTCAGGGTACATAGACAGAAAAGAGCTGCGGAGGATGGACCGGTACAGCCAGTTCGCTGTGTACTCAGCTCTCTCGGCGGTGGAGGACGCCGGGCTGGACGCCGACCTGTGGGACCCCGAGAGGGTAGGGGTGATCTTTGGGTCCGGGATCGGAGGGCTCCAGACCTTGGAGGACCAACACCGGGTGCTTTTGGAGCGGGGGCCCGACAGGGTGAGTCCTTTCCTCATCCCTATGCTCATAGCGGACATCGCAGCCGGCCTGATATCCATCCACTTGGGGGCCAAGGGGCCGAACTTCGCCACGGTCTCCGCCTGTGCTTCCGCCTCCCACGCCATTGGGGTGGGATATCGATCTATCCGAGAAGGGGAGAGCGATGTGGTGATCACGGGAGGGGCCGAGGCACCGATCACCCCCCTGGGCCTGGCCGGGTTCTGCGCTGCCCGGGCCCTTTCCACCCGGAACGAGGAGCCGGAGAAGGCGAGCAGGCCCTTCGATGCCCAAAGGGATGGGTTCGTGATGGGGGAAGGGGCAGGCGCCTTAGTTCTGGAGAACCTCGAGCACGCTCGGGCCCGTGGAGCGAGGGTCTATGCCGAGTTGGTGGGTGTGGGGTTTACCGGGGACGCCTACCACATTACCGCCCCGCCTCCCGAGCATGAGGGGGCGGCCAGGGCGATGGAGGCCGCTTTACAGGATGCGGGCGCCAGGCCGGAGGAGGTGGATTACATCAACGCCCACGGCACCTCAACGCCGGCCAACGACTCCGAGGAGACAAAGGCCATCAAGAAGGTCTTCGGGGAGCACGCATACCGCTTGGCGATAAGCTCCACAAAGTCTATGATAGGGCATCTTCTCGGGGCGTCCGGAGCGGTGGAGCTGATCGCCACCGTGCTGACCGTAGTCCACGGAGTGGTGCCGCCCACCATCAACTATGAAAACCTCGACCCGGAGTGTGACTTAGACTACGTTCCCAACTGGCCGAGGG
>DTXA01000233.1 GCA_012962735.1 Candidatus Latescibacterota bacterium | reverse complement strand
GCCCAACGAAGGGGAGGAGCTTGTAGAGCTTTTAGGAGAGGAGGTCGCTGGGGGGTATAAGGTGGTGAACCACAGAGCCTGTCTGGAGGAAGAACAGGCCCTAGTGGGGCATACCTCAAGGGGAACTCCGGTCTGGATAGACAGGGGATATTTAAGGGCCGAGTTTAGGGTGCTCACAGGACTTGTCGAGCCCCACCTTATGGCCGGGTTCTCCGGGGGACGGAAGGCCATATGCCCGGGGATAGCGGGCTTAGAGACGGTAAAGGTTATGCACGGCCCCGAAGTGCTGGAGCATCCCGACGCCAGAGAGGGAGTTTTAGAGGGTAACCCCTTCCACGAGGAAGTCCTCGAGATGGCCCGCATGGTCGGGGTGGACTTCGTCCTGAATGTGAGCCTGAGCGAGGACCGGAGGATAACGGGCGTCTTCGCTGGTGACTTAGAAGAGGCCCACTTAGAGGCGGTGCGGTTCGTCAGGCATCAGGTTGAGGTCTCGCTCCCCGAGCCCGCCGACGTAGTGCTGACTACCTCCGCAGGATATCCTCTGGACCTGACTTTCTACCAAGCGGTCAAAGGGTATACAGCAGCCCTCCCGGCTGTGCGAGATGGGGGGACCGTAGTGTTAGCCGCAAGGTGCGAAGAGGGCTTAGGGGGGCCGGAGTTCTCGGAGCTGATCCGCACAACCACGCCCGAGGGGCTTATGCGGGAGATCTGGAGGGATGACTTCTTCGTGGTGGACCAGTGGCAGGCCGAGGAACTCTGCCGGGCCCTGAGGAGGGCCGAGGCCTTCTTCTTCTCCGATGGGGTGGACCCCGGGGATGTACAGACCTGGGTGCGACCTTTCCCGTCGCTCGAGGAGGCCTTGGCCGAGGCTTTCCGGAAGCACGGGCCGTCTGCCAAACTCGCCGTCATCCCAGAGGGACCCTATGTACTACCAGTAATAAGGGGCCCAAAAAAGTGTCCGAGCGAAGCGAGAAACTTTTTGAAGTACAAAGGAGGTGAGCGGGAATGCAGGCCTTCCTGCTGACCTTTCTCCTCTGGACCGGAGCGTGTGGAGCTCAGCACATAGCGATACTGCCCTTCGAGGACAGGACGAGCTTCGAAGGACCCTGGGACATCAGGGTGGAGGTCCCCAGGCTCTTGGGAGAACGCTTGGGAGAGAACCCGAACTATTGGGTGGTACCTATGGACACAGTGATGGCGGTGCTCCATAGGAGGGCGGCTAAGTACCCCAAGGACACATTGGTAGCCATCGGGAAGGCGTTGGATGTGGATTACCTTATCGTCGGAACCATAGAGGAGTTCAGCCTCTCCAGGTTCATGGTGGGAGCCAGGATGCTGGGGGGGTACTGGTCGTATTCCTCTACAGTGGAGCTGAAGGGCCAGCTCCTCCGTGTGGTGGACGGTAAGGCGATGGGGGACCTGAGGGGGGAAGGAAATATAACCGATAGGGACCTCGGGCTCAGCCTTCTGGGCAGGAGGCCCGCAAAGGACCTGCAGTTCTATGGAATTGGGGACCTAAAGTTCGGCTCGAAGGAGTTCCTCAGGACCGTACTGGGTAAAGCCTTAGAGGAGGCGCTGGCAGAGCTCAAAGCCGGGGTGGAGAAGGTCCTCGTGCCCCCCGAGCGCACCTCGAGAAGAGCTCTGGTGGTGTTGGTGGAGGGACAGACCGTCTACCTAAACCTCGGATACGAAGATGGGGTGGAGCCCGGGGACAGGTTCGGGGTGTACGAAGAGGGGGAGGTGCTCCAGGACCCCGAAACTGGGGAAGTCTTAGGCAGGGCGGACCCCCGGAAGGTGGGCGAGGTACAAGTAGTGGAGGTGAAGGCTCCTCACCTCTCCAAGGCTCGCCTGGTGCGGGGGAGGGCCCAGAAAGGATACGAGCTCAAGCCGGAGTAGACCGGGAGGGATTCCCGAAAGATGTCTCGTAAGGCCAGCAGGGCCTGGTGGATATGGATGTCGGTATGGATATGGGCATCCGTAGCGCACGGGGGACCTAACTACTCCCTGAGGTTCTCCTCCAGCCGGGAAACATATTCCTGGGCCCACTCCTTCAGCATGAACCCGACCATAGGGAACAAGCTCACCTTTTCATCCTCGGTCAGTCTCAATTCGACCCTGAACCGAAGGAAGAAGGATTACTGGAGGGATGTGAACTCGTCCACCCTCTCCATCTCTTACCCCTTCTCCGACCGGATCCGCCTATCCGTGAACCTCTTCCTGAACCGCCAGAAGGACGATCTCTCCCGCAACAAGAGGCCCATCCTCACCCAGCAGTTCTCCTCCAGGATCTCATGGAAGCCATTTCCTATTTTGAGCATATCCCAATCCGCAGGGGGGGCGTCCGACCGGAGGCTGGGGGTGAAGGACCGCGGGGTCACCTACAGCACCAACATCTCCCTTTCCCCCAAGCTCGGGAGGAATTGGAGCGCCTCCTTCTCCTTCTCCAAGAGTGGTAACTCCCTCAAACGGGAGGACCGCAATATGAACATAAACGGTTCATTGAAGTACAACGCCTGGGCGAAACCCTCCCTCCGATTCTCAGAAAGCCGTCAGCTCAGGAAGTACTACCGCACGAAGAAGGGTCAGATGCTTTTGGAAAGCCTAAAGAGCCGCTCCCGCCAGGTGAGTATGAGCCTCTCCCCCCCGCCCATCTTCGGGGTCCGACTGAACGCCTCGGGGAGCTATTCCGACAGCAGGCGGGAGGACAGTGCAAGCAGGGACCCCAAAAGCGCCAAGTTTGGGTCGGATATGCGGGGCAGACACTGGGAACTGTCGGGGGAGGCCTCCTGGGCCCTTCTGGGGGGGAGGTGGCCGATGCGTTATAGGGCATCTTACAGCAGAGACTTGAGCGATTACGACAAGTCCTCCCTGGACAAGGTGGAACGGAACCTCCATATGGGGTTCCAGACTGGGTTCGGTATCACCCCCACAGATTCCATCTCCGCCTCCACATCGGCCCGGATCCGCCGAACGGACACCCCCGACCCAGCCGAGTACAACGACTGGGACCACCTGACCGAGGAATTAAGGGTCTCCTACAGCCATGCACCTCCGTCCGGGCTAAACCTGACAATCGCATTCAGTACCCATCGAAGCCATACCGTATACCTTTCTGGAAGGCGCTCTGCGGAGAACAAGTGGAGCAGGCAGTACTCCCTCTCCGCCGACCTGCGCTACAAGCTTGGGAAAGCTTCCATATCCCAGAGGTACGAGATCGGGGCGAACTACACCCAGTACGACTACGACGACCGCCTTAACCCCACATCCCCAAAAAGCACAGTGTACAGGCGAGCTTCCATGTCCCACCGATTGAACTTCCCCTTAGGTAAGGCTACCTTAAGTGGAAGTTATGCCCTCAGAACCGGAGACAGTGGGCCGCTATATAGCGGCCTCATCCAGGCCGTCACCCGGGAGGAGGCCACGCAAACCATCGGGGTTTCCTGTTCGTATCCCCTGGCTAAGTCCATCCCGTTCTCCTTCTCCTATTCATACACCCGAAGCAGGGAGTACAAGCCCACGGCGGAGGGAAGGAAGCCTTCGAGGGACTCCCGCTCCCGCAAGCTCTCGGCGAACCTCAGCTACAAACCTGGAGGGTCCAACTCCCTGCAGGCCAATGGCGGCCGCACGGTGCAGTATATATGGGGGAGGCGCATAGTGCGCTGGAACCTCTCAGTTTCGTTCACCCATACTTTCTGAGGCCATGGAAGCGAAGCTGGAATACCTTAAGGTCAAGATGGAGATAGACCCGGAGCGTGTCGCCTCGGAGCTTGCGGAGTTCCTGCGGCGCTCCATGGACGAGCTGGAGAGGGAAGGGGTTGTCTTGGGGCTGAGCGGGGGGCTGGACTCTGCGGTGACAGCAGCCCTGTGTCGGAGGGCTGTGGGGGCAGAGCGTGTGCTCGCCCTTATGCTCCCCGAAAGGGACTCTGATAGGGTACACCAGGAGGACGCCTTAGAGGTGGTCCGATGGCTGGGCATACGCTCGAAGCGGGTGGACCTCACCTCCGCACTTGGGAAGCTGGGGGTGTACAGGCTCTGGCCGTTGAGCTTTCTCCTCCCGGGGAAGCTGAAGGCCGGGCTTGTGAGGAAGGCATACAAGTTCTATGAGGAAAAGCTCGGGGAGACCCCCTTTTCGGCCGGCCTTTTGGGGCCCAGGGAGGAGAACTTCGGAGCATACCTCAGGCGAGCCAATGCGTACTATCGGGCCAAACACCGCCTGCGGATGGTTGTCCTCTACCTCCACGGCGAGCTGGAGAACTTGCTCGTAGTGGGCTCGGCGAACAGGACCGAATACAAAGTGGGGTTCTTCGTAAAGCACGGGTGCGACCACGCAGCCGATGCGATGCCCCTTCTGGGACTTTACAAGACCCAGGTTCGGGCCCTGGCCGAACACCTCGGGGTACCCAAAAGGATAATGGATAAACCCCCTTCCCCCGATATCCTGCCGGGCATCGTTGACGAGGAAGTCCTGGGCCTCCCCTACGAGCAACTGGACCTGGTATTGCTCGCCTTGGACAAGGGATGGGGAGTTAGGGAGACGGCCGAGGCACTGGGGCTTGAGGAGGGGAAAGTGGAGGGGGTGCGAGCTATGAGGGAGCGGTCCTGGCACATGCGCAGGGTCTTGGTGCCTTCCCCAAAGGGGGACTGAATGGTCAGACTCACCCTGTACGGCGGAGTAGGGGAGATAGGGGGGAACAAGGTGCTGTTGGAAGACGAGGATATCAGCGTCCTTTTGGACTTCGGCACGGCCTTCGGGAGGCAGGGGATGTTCTTCAACGAGTTCCTGAGACCCAGACCCAGCCGGGGCCTTCTGGACCCGATGGCCTTAGGGCTTATTCCCCCATTGGAGGGTCTGTACCGCGAGGACTTAGCCTTTCCCGGGCTCTGGGAGAGGTTCAGGGGGAGGACCGACTATAGGGAGATAAGGTCTCCAGATGCGATACTGCTGTCCCATGCCCACCAGGACCACATCGGGGATCTGACCTACGTGGCTTCCGAGGTTCCAGTCTACACATCTAGACTTACAGCCTTCATCTGCAAGGCGATGCAGGACACGGGAAAGTCTTCCTTCGAGGGGGAATGGGTGTACATAAACCCACGTTTTCCCACACCGAACGGGGAGCTGAGGACGGACCGGAATGGGGCCTACCGGATGCGGCGGGTAGAGTTCCTGGATGGCCTCGGGGGGAGAGAGGCCATGGAGTTCTGGGCTTCCTCCCCGGCCAAGAAGCCGATGGAGTTCCACAAGGAGGGCCACATGTCGGACCTACCCTTGCGGTGGTGGCTCGTGGACCACTCCATCCCGGGGGCCGTGGGCTTCGCCTTAGAGACTTCGGCAGGTTGGGTGGGCTACTCCGGGGACATAAGGTTTCACGGAAGGAACGGAGACGCAACCCTCCGCTTCGCCGAGGGGCTTTCGGAGCTCAGCCCCAAGATGCTCCTTTGCGAGGGTACGCATTTGGAGGAGGGAAGGCGTACCACCGAGGATGAGGTGGCGGAGCGGGCGCTTGAGCTGACCAAGGAGGCAGAGGGCAGGCTTGTGGTCGCAGACTTCGGACCGAGGAACATAGAACGGCTCCTGTCCTTCTTAAAGGTGGCTCACCTGACCGGTCGACTCTTAACTGTGCAGCCCAAAGATCTATACCTCCTCAGGGCCATACATCTGGCATCTCCGGAGGTGTTCCCTGAGCCATGGGATATACCCTGTCTGGTCCTTTACGCGGATCCTAAGGTCCAGCCTGGGCTATGGGAGCGGGAATTAAGGGAGGTATGGGCCGCAAGGATGGTGGCTCCGGACGATGTATCCAAGGACCCCGGGAGGTATATCCTCTGTTTCAGCCTCTGGGACGCGAACGACCTTTTGGACTTAGAAGGCGTGGAGGGCGGAATTTACCTATATTCTAACAGCAAGGCTTACGACGAGGAGCAGCAGGTGGACCTGGAACGCCTGCGGAATTGGGTTCGGCATATGGGTCTGGTTCTCTACGGGGACCCGGACGACCCGGAAGGTCCTGTGCTCCACACCTCGGGCCACGCATCGGGGCCTGAGCTTGCCGAGTTCGTAAAGCGAGTTAAGCCCGAGGTCCTGGTCCCCATCCATACCGAGAATCCGGGGTGGTGGAGGGAGCAGTTGAAAGGGACGGGGATCAAGGTTGTGGAGCCGATTATGGGGCAGCCCATCGTCTTAGACGTCCTCTGAGGAGGTGTTGGCCTGGTATCCGAGGTAGGATGAGTTTATGGAACGGTTCACGTAGGACGAGTTGCTCGAGGTATTGAAGCCCCTGTTACGGGCGCACTCTCCTTTCCCTCGTGGACGACGGTACTGTCGAGGGGGTGCTCTCCATCGGCTCTGTACACGTGTCCCCGGAGACCAAGCGGGAGAAGCCCCTGGACTGGCCGATGGTGTATGTGGACGCAAAACTTGGCCGGAAGGAGCTCCTGAAGAAGGGAGTGAGGCCGGAAGTCTGTGTGGTCGTGCACTGGAGCCGGAAGGGGCCGCTGGCGTGGAACGGTTACGTAGGAGCCTTCGGGTTGGATGACAAGGGAGGCGTTGCCATCCTTGTGTTGCTGGCCCGGGCGTTATCGGAGGAACCTCCGGAGCGTCCGACCTACCTGGCCTTCACCTCTCGTCTGGTACAGACAGCGGTGTACACGAGCGCCGGCACCGACGCCAGCGCTGCCAGGATAGAGCCGCTCTGAAGGTTTCTGAGGGGATAGGAGGTGGAAAGATGTTCTCGGAGTTCGGTAAGATATTGATTTTCTTTGGACTGATACTGGTGCTTATGGGCCTGGTCCTTACGATAGGAGGAAAGCTTCCCATAGGCAGGCTTCCGGGAGACATCCATGTCCAGAGGGGCAATTTCCACTTCTACTTCCCCCTTGCCACCTGCATCCTTTTGAGCCTGATATTGACCATCGTACTGAACCTCTTCCTAAGGCGTTAGCCTAACACGTACGAACCGAGGACCATGACCGAGGGCCCTCCGGTTTTGGTGGCAACGGCCAAGACCCCGGATGACCTGAGGATCGCCCGGGAGGAGAGGTGGTACAGGGTCCCTGTCCGGAACGCCCCTAAAGCCCTCCTCTCTGCCCACTACATAGCCTTCTACCAGCCGGCCTCTTTCGGGGAGGACGGGCGCAGGATACGACATTACGCCCGCATCCGGGGGATTTCGGTGTGCGAGAGAAAGGAACTTATACCCGACGAGGACCATCCGAGGGCCCGGGAGCCCTACTACCGGGTGGAGATAGGGAAGTTATTGGAGCTTCCCCGGCCGATCTACAACGCCAGGGGAAAACGGGTGGTCTTCCTCCGCACGACCCTGGACCGGCTGTTCTCTGCCGGGGAGATCGGGGAACTATGACCTTGCAGGCCAAGGACTTCGACTACGCCCTCCCACAGGACCGCATCGCCCAGCACCCGGTGGAACCTCGGGACCACGCCCGGCTAATGGTGCTGCACCGGGATTCGGGAAAATTGGAGCACAGGAGGTTCTACGAGGTGGTGGAGTACCTACGGGAGAAGGATGTCTTAGTGGTCAACGAAACCCGGGTCTTCCCTGCAAGGCTGGTTGGGAAAAGGCCCTCTGGGGGGAAGGTGGAGTTGCTGCTGGTGCGCCTCGTGGGGGAGGGCACCTGGGAGGCCATGGCCAGGCCCGGGAGGAGGGTCCGGCCCGGGGAGCGAGTGCTGTTCGGGGAGGGGAAGCTGGTCGGGGAGGTGGTGGAGATGAGGGAGGACGGCAGGAGGGTGGTGAAGTTCTCCGGGGACCCGGAGGCCCTGCGGAGGTTGGGACGGGTGCCCCTGCCCCCGTACATCCGACGTCCCCCGACCCCGGAGGACCGGGAGCGGTACCAGACGGTTTACGCCAGGGTAGAGGGTTCTGTGGCCGCCCCCACCGCTGGCCTCCACTTCACCGAAGAGCTCTTAGAGAAGCTGCGGAAAAAGGGGGTCGAAGTAGCCCCCATCGTCCTGCATGTGGGTCCCGGCACTTTCCGGCCAGTGCGGGGGGAGATCTCGGAACACCGCATGGAGGCCGAGTACTACGAGGTCCCCCCACGCACCGCCCACGTCGTCAACCGGGCCAGGGAGCGGGGAGGGAGGGTCGTGGCAGTCGGCACGACCTCTGTGAGGACCCTTGAAACCGTCGTGGACGAGGGAGGCCGGGTGCGGCCCGGGAGGGGCTGGACCGAGCTTTTCATCCACCCACCGTACAGGTTCCGTGCCGTGGACGTCCTGATCACCAACTTCCACCTTCCCCGTTCCACACTGCTGATGCTGGTGGCCGCATTTGCCGGGAGGAAACGAGTGCTCGAGGCTTACAGGGAGGCTGTGAGGCTGGGTTACAGGTTCTACAGCTACGGTGATGCGATGCTGATACTATGAAAGTGATGGCCGTGATACCGGCTGCGGGAAGGGGGGAGCGGATGGGTGGGGAGCTTCCCAAGCAGTTCCGGACGCTGAAGGATAGGCCTGTATTGGCCTATACCCTCCTGGCGTTCGAAAGGTGCCCCGACATCGACGGGATCGTCGTGGTGGTCCCGAAGGATTACGTAGACTTCTGCAGCGTAAGAGTGGTGGAACCCTACGGCATCCGCAAGGTGCGGCGGATCGTGCCGGGGGGGAGGCACCGCCAGGATTCGGTGTACGAAGGCCTAAAGGCCGCCGAGGAAGCTGTGATAGTGGTGGTGCACGACGGGGTGCGCCCCCTGGTTCGACCCAAGCTCATATCGCGATCCGTGGCCCTGTGCCGGGAGCGAGGGGCTGCCGTGGTGGCCGTTCCGCTGAAGGAAACAGTCAAACTGGTG
>DTXA01000232.1 GCA_012962735.1 Candidatus Latescibacterota bacterium | reverse complement strand
GCATGAACGATCTCTTCTACACCCGCTGGGAGGACGACATCGCGAACGGGCTCGACGAGGAGGAGGACTTCATGCAGATGCTTATGGAAGGGGGGTGTTGGGTGTTCATCTTGGACAAGCAGCTTTCGGCCGAGAACGCCCAGGAATTGCGCGGCCTCTTCGAGGAGGCCCGGGCTCGTGGAGGAGGGCCCTTTGTTGTGGATATGTCCCACCTCCAGTACATAGACAGCTCCGGATTGGGAGCGCTGGTGTACCTTCTGAGGCACTCCTCCGGGGGAGCCCGCCTTTGTTGTGTATCCCCTAAGATCCAGAAGATGTTGGAGTTGGCTAGGTTAGACCAGTTCTTCTCGATTTACCCTTCGAGAGAGGAGGCCATCGAGGGGGTGCAGTGGCCACCTATCTGGTAACAGGAGGCGCTGGGTTCATCGGCTCCCACCTGTGTCGGTCCCTGGCAGAGCGGGGGGAGCGGGTGCGTGCACTGGACGACCTGTCCTCCGGGAGGCTGGGGAATTTGGAGGGGGTGCTGGACCGAGTGGAATTCATCAGGGGGGATGTGAGGGACGGGGAGGTCCTGAAGGGGGCTATGCAGGGGGTGGACTTCGTGCTGCACGAGGCGGCCGTGGCCTCGGTGGCCCGTTCCCTGGAGGAGCCATTGGAGGTGGATAGGATCAACGTGGAGGGTACACTCCAGGTGCTCTGCGCAGCCCGGGACACCGGGGTAAGGAGGGTTGTGTTCGCCGGATCAGCCGCCGCCTACGGAGACGACCCAACTCTGCCCAAACGGGAGGATATGCCCCCGAAGCCCCTTTCGCCATATGCGGCCTCCAAACTGGCAGGGGAACACTACTGCCGGGCGTTCTGGGAGGTATACGGGCTTGAGACAGTAGTGCTCAGGTACTTCAACGTGTTCGGGCCAGGGCAGGACCTGGGTTCCCCGTACTCCGGAGTTATATCCATCTTCTTAGGAAGGCTTTTCAAGGGTGAGGAGCTTGTGGTTTTTGGGGATGGAGAGCAGATGAGGGATTTCGTGTTCATCGAGGATGTGGTCAGGGCGACGCTTTCGGCCTGCGAGGCCCCGGGGGTAGCTGGGGAGGTCTTTAACGTGGGAAGGGGGGAGGGGGTCACGATCAACAAGCTTGCCGAGGTCGTGATAGAAGTTACGGGGCTCGAAGGGAAGGTGCGACACAGCCCGCCCAGGCCGGGGGATGTGAGGGCTTCGGTGGCGGACATAACGAGGGCGAGGGAGCAATTGGGATACAGGCCGGAGGTCTCCCTGAGAGAGGGCCTTATAAGGACGGCCAGGTGGTTCCGGGGAGGAATATGGAGAAGAGGGCTGGGATATTCTTGGACAGGGACGGCACTATAAACGAGGACTTCGAATACGTGGTCAGCCCGATACGGCTTGAACTGCTCCCCAAGGCTGCCGAGGGGATAAGGCTTTTCAACGAGTTCGGGATCTTAGTTGCCGTGGTCTCCAACCAGTCGGCCGTGGGGAGGGGTTACTGTACTGAGGAGGACGTCGAGGAGGTCAACAGGGCCTTAGCTTCTCTACTTCAGGAACATGGGGCGAAGGTGGACGCCTTCTACTACTGTCCCCACCACCCTGAGGCCCGCATCCCGGCGTACCGTGTGGCCTGTCCATTCCGCAAACCTGAACCCGGCATGGTGCTGAGGGCGGCCTTTGAACTGAGGATAGATCCGAGGAAGAGCTACGTGATCGGGGATATGGCCTCGGACATAGAGTTGGGACGGAGAGTGCGGGCCCGGACGGTCCTGGTGCGCACGGGGCACGGGAATGAGACCTTGCAAAGGGTGCGGCGCAAGGAGGTCCCGAAGCCCAACTTCGTGGCCGAGGACCTTTCGGAGGCGGCCTGGTGGGTCTTAGAGGATATGGACAGGCGTGGCTTGGTGTGAGGGGGTTCTGGGGGATATTGACGCTTGCGGACAAGGTCCTCTTAGTCGGCCTCTTTTGTCTGGGTGTGGGGTGGGCTCTACGGCCGCGGAGCAGGGGGGAAGTGGCGGTGGTCGTTGGACCTAAAGGGGTGGTGGCCGAGGTGCGGTTGGATCGAGCGGATACTTTGGCGGTGGAAGGCCCCTTAGGGACCACATATGTGGCCGTAGGAGGAGGGGAAGCCTGGATCTTTTCCTCCCCATGTCCCTATAAGCTTTGCGTGCGTTCCGGGTCGGTGCGAAGGCCTGGGGAGGTGGTGGTTTGCATCCCCAATCAGGTAGCTGTGGTGATACGGGGAAGGGAAGGACCGGATGCGGTGCTCCGGTAGCGCACTTAGCCATGTTCGCCGCCGGGGGTGCGGCCCTGTCCCTTTTGGAGAACGCCCTCCCCAGGCCCTTGCCTTGGATGCGGATCGGCCTAGCAAACGTGGCAACCCTGTTAGCCCTTTACCTCTATAGTGCACGGGCTGCCCTTTCGGTCGCCCTCCTCAGGGTCCTTTTGGGAGGGGTCCTGGGCAGGGGGTTCGGCCCGGGGTTCCTGCTTTCGGCCGGGGGGGGACTGGCCGCGTGGGGTGCTATGTCTGCCGTGCGGGGGGCGTTCGGAAGGGCTTTCAGCGTCGTGGGGGTGAGTGTATGGGGGGCTTTAGCGCACAACTTAACACAGCTTACCCTGGCCCACTTGGTCATCGTGCGCACCGGGGCGATATGGGGCCTCCTGCCCGCTTTCCTATGGGCGGCCGGTGTTGCCGGTGTCGTCACAGGGGTCTTGGCCTATTCGGGGTTGAAGTTGTTGGAGTAGGGGCACGGCATGCCGTGCCCTTAATTTATATAGCGATATTCCCGTTGCATTACCTGCAACACCTTATCTTAGGTCCTGCGACATTGAAATTGACCAAAATGTCAGCGATGTCTCCGAGAGGATAGAAGATAGGAAGGGCTGAGACCAAGGCCGCACGGCTGTTGCAGGTTGAAGTGCTGCTTTTGGCCCATCCGGAGGGGCTGACCCAGGCGGAGATCGCCAGGAGGCTGGGGGTGCACTGCTCTAGATCTACCGCTACCTTCCAGATTTGGGACAGTTCTTGATTTCCGAGACCTACGGAAGCTCCCCCTGCACGGGGCCATGGTCCTGCATTTGACGGCACGGATGATGGCCACCCGGACGGACAAGCACAACCCCCACGCAGCCTTGAGGCGGCTGGCCCTCCTCATAAGCCGTCATCTGTTGGCCTCTGCGGATGCGATGGACGAAGAGGCCCGTCGCCACGACCTTGTCTATATGCAAGTATCAGCTTTGGGATAAGATTCTATTTTTGATGTATATGAAGATGATAGTTGCCCCGGAAGGCGAGTACGCCGAAAGGATTGAGGGGAGGTTGAAGTGGCCAGACTGGGAGATATACTGTGGGGAGAAAGGTTATATCAAGTTTCGCACATGAAAAGTGATATGCGAAATTCGGGCTTGCTTTCTTTTCCCTAAATGTTTATCTTCTTGAGGAAAACAGGTGCCGTTTCAACCTTAGACCCTACGATTAGGGGACTGAAATATATTTCTGAGAGCCAAAAGCCTGAATTGAAAGAGCGTTGCAGCAGCTCGATAGAAGCTAAAATGAAGCTTTGAACATAGCTAACCACGGCCGGAGCTAAAGCCCAAGCCGGTATAAAAAGATAAAAAAGTCTCGCGAAGAAGATGTTGAGAGATAAGAGTTGAAAGAGCACGGCCTTACATACAGTAAAGGGCCGGGGGCAATCCTTGGCCCTTTGCGCCGTTATTGAAGGTGCGCCGATAAGCTCTCAGTGACCACGAACGAGCTCACTTTGAGCCTTCCCTTACGGTTGGGAGCTGAAAGACCAGCATAGCGAGGGTTTCAGCGTGCGGCGGCCGTGCCCCTGCGATGAGAGACTGAGGAAAAGAACGTGAGGCTCTGGTTCTTCTTCTATCGCGGTTCCCTGTTGAGGGTGGTCCTGTGGATGTCGGGGGTGGTCGGAGTAGGAGCCATCGTGGTGGGGCTTATAGAGCGTCCGGCGAACGAGCAGTTCCGGTCCCTGTGGGATGCGGCCTGGTGGGCGCTGGTCACCATCACGACAGTGGGATACGGGGACAAGGTGCCGGTCACGCCCGGGGCCCGTATCCTCACCGGAGTATTGGTGTTCGTAGGGATAGCCCTGACATCCGTGCTCACGGCCGTCATCGCCTCCACGTTGACTGCCCGCAGGATTAAACAGGAGCGAGGGTTGGAGGAAATATCTTGGAAGGGACACGTCGTCCTGTGCGGTTGGAACCGCCACGGGGAGGAGGTGGTGGAGGCCCTTCTGAGGGATGAGCCCAAGCTCAGGATCGCCCTGGTCAACCAGCTTCCCGAGGAGAGGGTGGGGGAGGTTATGGCAAGGTTCAGGAGGGCCGATATGCAGTACGTGCGGGGGGACTTCGTGCAGGAGGATGTGCTGCAGAGGGCTGGGGTGGGACAGGCCAGGGCGGTCTTAGTGTTGGCGGACGAGGTGGAGGCACGACCCCCGGACGAAGGGGCCCTCTTAGCGGTACTGGCAGCCAGGGCGATAGGAGGGGAGGTGCTGGTGTGCGCAGAACTGCGGGACCCGGAGAACCTCCCACACCTCAGGAGGGCTGGAGCGGACGATGTAGTGTTGTATGGTGAGTACAGCGCGTTTCTGTTGGCTAGCTCGGTGACTTCGCCGGGGGTGCCCCAGGCAGTGCGGTCGCTCCTGGGCCGACTTGAGGGGCCATCCCTCAGGCAGGTGGAGTTCCCCCACGGATTCGTGGGAAGGACTTTCGGAGAGCTGGCCCGCCACTTTCGGGAGGAGGGGATGTTGTTGATCGGTTTGGTGCGGGAGGAACGTGGGGTGGGGCTGGAGGACCTATTGACCGACGATTATTCCGCCGTGGACAGGTTCATCAAGGAACAGTTTCAGAGGGCCGGGGCAGGGTTCCTGTCCGGGGGGCGTAGGGTGCAAGTGGTGCTTAACCCCGAGAACGAGTATAGGATAGAGGAGGGGGACAGAGCTCTGGTCATCGCCTGATATGGCCCCAAGACCTTTTAGGCTGAATGGAGGAGCGCAGGTGGAGGCCGGGAAACTGACGGAGTTTCTCGGGGAGGTGCCCCTGTTCCGAGGCCTCACCCGGGAGCAGTTGGAGAGGGCATTAGATGCGATGGAGAAGCAAGACATGGCCCCAGGGGAGGTGATCATCCGGGAGGGGGAGCCTGGGGATGTGTTGTACGTGCTGCTGGAGGGGACTGTGGAGGTCTCCAAGACCCTGCTTCTGAGGGTGGCCCGGTACGACTACAACGAGCGGGAGAAGACCTTAAGCCGCATGGAGGGAGAGGATAGGGCCTTCTTCGGGGAGATGGCCTTGTTCGGTGGGGAGCCCAGGTCCGCCACCGTGACAGCATTGACCCGCTGTCGGCTCTTGACCCTGGACCGGAGGGCCTTCGAGCGCCTCGGGGAGGAGGACCCGGAGATGGGTTACAAGATATTGCGCAACATAGTAGATGTGCTATGCGAGCGGCTCAGAAAGGCCAACCAGGACGTGCTGAAGCTCACTACGGCCCTGAGCATAGCCCTGCGGGGTCCGTAAGACTTCCAGGGCTTAGAGGTCACCGTCCTTCAAAGCAGAGGCTCCCGAGCCCGGTGGAGTCGTCCACTTCCAATCGCAGATGATTGCTCGGAAAGAAGCTTATAGTAAGTACCCCTTTTATACCGCTTCCCCTAAAGACCTCGATGCTCCAAAGTCAGAAAGAAAGGGCCCGTCGCCTCAGGAAAGCCCCATCTTCTTCAGGTTCTCGAGGCTTATCCTCAGGCTCTCCAACGGATGCCGCTGGCACACGTCCTGCTCCACCAAGTACCACTGGGTTCCCGCCTCCCGGCAGGCCTTCAGGATCGCCTCCCAGTTCAAATTCCCCTCCCCCACCTCTGCCATCACTTGCTTTCCCTCCTTTACGCCCATGTCCTTGAGGTGGACCAGGGGCAGCCTTCCTTTGAGCTTCAGGCACCATGCCGTGGGGTCAGCGCCTGCGTATTGGACCCAGTAGGTGTCTATCTCCGCCTGGAGGTATTCCGGATTGCCCTCGTCGAGGAGTATCTCAAGGCCTACCTTGCCCCCGTATCTTTCGAACTCAAGGTGGTGGTTGTGGTAGGATAATGTAAGGCCGTTCTCCTTGAGGGCCTTACCGGCCTTGGAGAGCTCCCTGGCGGCCTTTTTATATCCCTCTTCGTTGTGGTATTCGGGGGGCAGCCCGGGGCAGGCGACGTAGAGCGCTCCGAGGACCTCGTGCTCCTCGATCACCCTCTGGGTCTCCTTCACCAGCCTCTCGTATCCGGTATGGGTGGCGCAGGCGTACAGGCCCTCGTCGTCTAAGATCTTCCTCAGCTCACAGGGTTCTATCGGCCCCAGGCCGGAGATCTGCACCGCTTCGTAACCTATCTTCCTGACCTCCCCGAGGGTCTTGGCTATTTCGCCGGGCGTCCTCAGGTAGTCCCTCAATGTGTACAACTGGGCTCCGATCATCGTGTGCGGCATAGTCCTCCCCCTTTCTATAGCTGGAGCTGTGTTAAGGTCTACCCTCAGTCTACGAACATATCCGCCGGGTCGAAGGGAGGTATCCCGACGATCAGAGCCTCTACCTGGCCTTCTGCCCGATGGCGAGTGCCGGGGCAGATCATCATCGAAGTTCCCAGCTCGAGGTCCAAAATCCCCCTTCCGTTAAGCACGTAGTAGAACTCTGTGGTCTTCTTATGGCAATGCCGTTTCGCCACCCAAAAGTGTGGGTCCCGTGGTGCCCGTAACCCGTACCTTCACGAAATCTCCGACCTTCAGCCCTTCCCCCCTCACCACGACCGGCTTGTCGGTCCTGGTCCTTCCCAACATCCCATCCCTTTTCGCTGGGGCTTCTATGAGCACCTCAACCTCGGAACCTACCAGCCTTTCATTGACCCTCCAGGTTATCTCCCTCTGGAGACGGATGACCTCGTCCAGCCTCCTGAGCTTCTCCTCCTCGGGGACGTCGTCCGGGAACTGTGCGGCCAAGGTCCCCGGCCTGGGGGAGTAGCGATACATATAGGCATCGTCGAACTGCACATAACGAATAACCTCTAAGGTCCTCTCAAAATCCTCCTCGGTCTCTCCGGGGAAACCCACCAATATGTCCGTTGTGATGCTTATGTCGAGTATGAGCCCCCGGGCCTCCTCCACGATACGGATATACCGCTCGACAGTGTAACTCCGGCGCATAAGCTGTAGCACCCTGTCGGAACCGGACTGTATGGGGAGATGTAGGTGCTCACATAAGGAAGGGCACTCGGCCATGGCCCGGAGGACCTCTTCGGACAGATCCTTGGGGTGGGAGGTCAGGAAGCGCACCCTGGGTACCCCGGCCCGGTCCACGAGCCTCAGGAGTCCGGCGAAGTCCACCTCCCCGTCGCAGTACGAGTTCACATTCTGGCCTAAGAGCGTCACATCTTTATAACTCTCACGGGCTAACTCCTCCACCTCGGCCACCACAGATCGGTGGGGCCGGCTCCGCTCCCTCCCCCGCACGTATGGGACGATGCAGTAAGAGCAGAAGTTGTCGCACCCTCGCATGATGGCTACCCAGGCTCTGACGCCCCCTTCCCTACGGGGTTCTACCCCCTCATACAATTCCCCATCCTGCTCGACCAATGCCACGGGAAGATCTCTTCTTTCAAGCACATCCGGAAGCTTATTGTAGCTATCCGGCCCAGCCACGAGGTCGAGGTGGGGGACATCGGTCAATAGCTCCCAGCCCATCCTCTGCGCCATACACCCAACCACGCCCAGGATCCGTCCGGGCCTTTCCCGCTTCCACCGGGCGAGTCGGCGAAGCCTCTCAAGGACCCTCTGCTCCGCATGCTCCCGGACGGAACAAGTGTTGACCAGCACAACATCGGCGTCCTCCGGGGAATCCGAAGGGGAGAGCCCGGCCCCCTCCAAAAGTCCACTAAGGACCTCCGAGTCCAACTTGTTCATCTGGCAGCCGAAAGTCTCTATATAGAATCTCATATTAGCCTAATATATAGCCCCAAAAAGTTCTTCGCTTAGATACTTTTTGAGGGGCCCTAAGATATATAGAGCACGATCTTGGAGACCTCCCCTTCCACATCCCTTCGAGCATCCACGGCCATATCCGCACCCATAAATCGGGCCAGTTCCAGCTTGCCTGGATGTCCTCACAGCAGTTCGGCCTCCCGAGTCTGCAGGGCCGGCAGGCTCCGCACGACCGAACCGGGTCCACTACGACCCTGTCGCCGGGGGAGAAGAGGCCATCCCCACGCACCTCCACTACTTCCCCGTACAGCTCGTGTCCGGGAACTATCGGATAGACCACAAAGGGGTTGCTCCCCCTGTACAAGGCCAAGTCCGTCCCGCACACCCCTCCCCTTAGCACCCGGACTAAGGCCTGCCCTTCCCTCGGCTTTGGAATGGACCGCTCCTCGGTCCTTACTCGACCGGGGGCTTCCAGCACAACTACCTTCATCACAGCACCTCGTCCCCGCCGCCCTCGGCCTCCTCGGCAATCTCCTCAAAATCCTCTCCCAGCTCCTCGCCGAGCTCCTTACCCATCCGCTTCACGAACCGGGCCACACTGGCCGGGTCGCTCTCGTCCACGTCCCCCCAGAAGGAGGGGTCGGCCAGCTTCTCCAAACGCCTGTCCTCCGAAAGGGGCGAGGAGAACCGGGAGAAGAGTCGATGCATGTCCGTGCTCCCGCACTTGGGACACTTGGGGGAGAAGGGCTTATTCGGGTTGAGGACCAGGAAGCTGGTCTTCCTGCCGCAATCCCGGCATCTGTACTCGTATATTGGCATATGCCCTCCTTTATAGCCCCAAAAGTCTCCAGTTAGCTTATATTAAACCGAAAGAAAGGCCTCTTTTAAAGTGAACGATTATTTCTCAGAGATAATTATCAAGCGCAGCACCTCCGAAAGCGAACCTACAGAGAGTTCGTGCTCCAACCTGTACCCCAGACGCCGCAGGAGCAGGAACCTCACCCCAGCTGCCCTTGCGGCCTCTAAGTCGTAGATACCGTCCCCCACCATAAGAGTCTCCTCGGGCCTTGCGCCGAGGGCGGCCACCGCCTTCTTCACGAGGTCTGGGGCCGGCTTTATCCTCCCGTCCTCGCGGCTCAGCACCGCATCGGGGCGAAACCTGAGCCTCTCCAACACGATCTCTACACATATCCTGCTGCTGTTGGTGACCAGGGCGGTGCGCACCCCCATGGTCCTCAGCTCCTTCAGAAGCTCCCCGGCCCCCTCTGCGAGCGGGGCGTTGCGCGCCGCCTCCTCCTCCCAGGCCTCTAAAGCTCTCAGTGCCTCCTCTCTCCTGCCCTCCGGGAGGCCGTTTATATACTCCATGATCGGGACTCCTTCGGGCACACCGATCTCGTCTCTCAGTCCTTTCCAGTCTATGTAGGGTTCGGTGATCGTGCCGTCCATGTCCAGAAGCACCGCCCGGATCATCCTTCAACCTCCTCCACCTGCACCCCTGGAGATGGCTTGGGGAACAGGATGCGCTCCGCCCCGGCCTTCTTCAGGGGTTCCACGAGCTCCTCGGGGTTCGGATGCAGGGCTATGATGGTGCCCCCCCGGCCAGCGCCGGCGAGCTTCGCCCCCCAGGCACCCGCATCCAAGGCCGCCTCTATCAGCCTCTCGTTGGCAGGCCCTGAACCACCTAAGTCCCTCTGGATCTCGTGGTTCTCGTTCATAAGTTCGCCCAAAAGCTCCCAGTCCCCCTCGAGCATAGCCTTCTTGCCCATCCTCGCCAAGTGCGCCATCCTGAGGTACCCCTGTACCACCTCCGGATCTCCCTCAAGCCACCGCTCACGGATGGGCTTGTGCACCGAACCCGATACCCTCTCCATCCCCGTGTGAGCCAGGATCACCGGAAGCTCCTGCACGAGAGGGGCCAGGGGTTCGATAGTGGCGTACGGCTCCACCCTTATCCCCCTGTAGAACTCCTTCTCCCTGAAGTCCATATAGTTCAGCCCCCCGAAGGTGCACATATACGCATCCTGATACCCGCATACCACCTTAACGTAGTACAGCTCTATGTGCCGGGCCGCCTCCGCAAGTTTATAGGGATGGGGACGCTTCCCACGGTACTCCAAGAGGGCCGCCAGCACCGCCACGAGTATAGCCGTGGACCCCGAAAGCCCGGCCCGGAAGGGGATATCGCTCGTGCATGCGATGCGGAGCTTCTCGTCGTACATCTCAAGGAAGTCTATGACTGCCCTGGCGATGTCGAAGTAATCTCCGGTTATATCGAATTCTTCCCTGTTCCTCAGAGCCTTCCTGTGGCCGGAGACCTCGACCAAAAGCTCGTCCCAGGGCTCTACCACAGCCGTGGCCCTCTCCTGGGTGGAGCAGGAGATGACCGTACCCCCATACATATCCGTGGGGTTGCCGATGACCCCGGCCCTCCCTGGAGCTGTGGCCTTTATCATCTATTATACCTCCCTGAGCTTCCTCTGGAGGTACTGGCGGACGACATACCCGTACTGCGGGTCTGCCAGAGCGAAGTCTACGAAGGCCTTAAAATATGACTCTGGGGTTCCTATGTCGTATCTGCGCTCGTCCGGCCTGAGCTTTACGCACCGCACCTTATGTCCCATCTTGAGCAGGTTCGCTATGGCGTCGGTGATCTGCAGTTCCCCCCCGACCCCTGGGGCGGTTCTGCGTATGGCATCGAAGATGACGGGCGAGAAAACGTACCTGGCCGCTATGGCAAGCCTGCTGGGGGCCTCTCCAAGGAGTGGCTTCTCCACAAGGTCCTCTGCCTCGAAATCGCTTCCGGTCCGCTTTTGGGGCTTAACTATACCGTACCTCGAAACCTCCTCCTCGGACACCTCCACTACAGCCACCGTGGCGGCCGGGCGGTGGCGCTCGTGGGATGCCATCATCCTGCGCACCAGGCCGGAGTAGTCACCTCCGGTGATTATCGTGTCCCCCAAGGCCACCACGAAGTCGTCCCCCCCTACGAAGTCCTCGGCCATGGCCACGGCAGCCCCAAGGCCCCCTGGGACACCCATGGGGTTGAGCCGTTGGCGTACGTAGAAGAAGGTCACCCCCTCCCGCTCGTAGTCCAGCTCGTCCAAGAGATCGTCCTTGCCCTCCGCCCTGAGCCGCTCCAACAGCTCCGGGTCCCGGTCGAAGTGGTCCTCGATGGACCGTTTGTTCTTCCCCGTTATGAACAGGAACCTCTTAAGCCCCTGGGAAATTAGCTCCTCCACCACATACTGCACCACCGGCTTGCGCCCTACCGGCAACATTTCCTTGGGCTGGGACTTGGTGGCAGGAAGGAGCCTGGTGCCCAGGCCCGCCACCGGGACCACCACCTTTTCTATGGCCATCCTTCCTCCTCAGCTTCGCAAACTATGTATTTCCACAAGCTCCCTTAGAAGCCTCCCCAGTTCCCCCAAAGGCAGCATACAGGCCGCATCCGAGAGGGCCCTCGGAGGGTCCGGGTGGGTCTCCAAGAAAACCGCATCCACCCCAACGGCCACCGCAGCCCTGGCTAAGGGGGCTACGAAGTCCGGCCGTCCCCCAGAGGTCCCTTCGCCCGCCCCCGGGAGCTGAACGCTGTGGGTAGCGTCGAACACCACTGGGTACCCCAGGTCCCGCATCACCACAAGAGATCTCATGTCCACCACCAAGTTGTGGTACCCGAAGCAGGTCCCCCGCTCGGTGAGCATTATCCGCCGGTTGCCGGTCGAGGCCACCTTCTCGACTATGGGACCCATATCCTCGGGAGCCATGAACTGGCCCTTCTTGACGTTCACCGGCTTTCCTGTCCTCCCACAGGCCAAGGCCAGGTCGGTCTGCCTGCACAAAAATGCGGGTATCTGCACCACGTCCACTACCTCCCCTGCGGCCCTCGCCTCCTCAGGCGAGTGCACATCCGTGAGCACGGGGACCTCCACCTCCCTTTTCACCTTCTCCAATATCCTCAGCCCCTCCTCCAGACCAGGTCCTATGTAAGATCGGATGCTCATACGGTTCATTTTGGCATACGAGGACTTGAAGATGTAAGGCATCCCCACATCCTCCGCCGCACCTCGCACCTCCTCGGCCACCCTAAGGGCCAGGTCCTCGGATTCGATCACGCAGGGCCCAGCTATGAGCACCAAAGGAGTCCCTTCGCCTAGGGGGGTCCCACCGACCCAGACCTTCATTCCCCCCTCCTCGAAGCGGCTTCGATGAACCCGAAGAAAAGGGGAGCGGGCCTCTCCAACCTGGACTTGAACTCCGGATGGGCCTGGGTAGCCACGAAGAACGGGTGGTCCGGAAGCTCTAAGAACTCCATCAGCCTGTTCCCGTCCTGGGTCTCGTGGTAACCCGAAAACGCCATCCCGTGCTCCTCTAACATTCCGATGAACTCAGGGGCCACCTCGTACCGGTGGCGGTGTCGCTCCAGAACAACCGGTGCGCCCTCCGGAAGCACCCCGAGTCGGAACTGCTGCGACGGGTCCCTCATCAGGGCCTCTATCTTGGCCCTATCCTCCTGGAGCCTCCCGAGCCTCCTGTAAAGCTCCAACACCTTTGTGCCCTCCTTCAACACCGCCGCGTACGCCCCTAAGCGCATAGTCCCCCCGTACGCCCTTTGCTTCTCTATGAGCCTGCGCTGTCCCGGCTGGAAATCTATGACCTTGTACTGGCAGTTCGGGTCCATCTCGGTCGAATTTGCCTCCTCCAAGCCGCACACGTTCCTGGCGAACTCTATTACGGCCAAGTGGAGCCCGTAGCAGAGCCCCAGGTAGGGTATCCCGTGTTCCCTGGCGTACTGCACCGCAAGTATCATCCCCTCCGCCCCGGTCACCCCGAAAGCGCCCGGGACCAGTATCCCGTCGTACTCCCCCAGCTTGGCCACCTCCCCTGGGTCGGCCTCGAACTGCTTCGCATCTATCCAATCTATGTCCACCCGCACCCTGTGCGCGGCACCTGCGTGTTCCAGGGCGTGGTTCACTGAGATGTACGAATCAGCGAAGAGGAAATCTCCACTATCCACGTACTTGCCAACCATCGCTATCTGCACCCTCCTCCCCGATCTGTCCATCCTGCGCACCAGCTCCTCCCATACGCTCCAGTCCGGCTTCCTCCTAAGGGGCAGGTCGAACTTGCGCAGTATCTTCCTTCCGAGGCCGTCCTTCTCGAAGTTCAGGGGGATCACGTACACGTTGTCCACGTCCGGAGCCGATATCACATACTCCGCTCCTATGTTTGCGTAGGTCTCTATCTTCTTCTTGCGCACCTCGTCTAAGGGCTGGGCTGCCCTGCACAGGATGAAGTCCGGGAATATGCCGTTCTCGCTCAGAAGCCTTATGGCCTGCTGGGTTGGCTTGGTCTTCATCTCGCCCACGTGCCTCGGGATGGGCAAGTAGGTTATGAGCACGTACAGGAAGTTCTCCTCGCCGACCTCGAGCTCCAGGCTCTTCAGGGCGTACAGGTATATCTCGTTCTCGTAGTCCCCTATGGTACCACCTATCTCCACCAGCGCTATCTCGTATCCCTCCGCCGCCTCCCTGATCCTGCGCTTGATCTCGTCCGTGACGTGGGGGATGGGCTGTACTGTCTGGCCCAGGTACTCCCCCCTGCGCTCTCTGTCTATCACTGCCTTGTATATTTGTCCCGTGGTGATGTTGTTGCGCTTGGGTATATCCATCCCCAGAAAGCGCTCGTAGCTACCGAGGTCCTGGTCTATCTCCCCACCGTCCTCTGTAACCCATACCTCCCCGTGCTCGGTAGGGCGCAAGGTCCCGGCATCGTAGTTTATGTACGGGTCTATTTTTATAGCCGTGGTACGGTACCCATACTGTTGGAGTATCTTGCCTATGGATGCAGTCGCCAATCCTTTCCCCACTCCACTCATCACCCCACCGGCCACCACGATAAACTTAGGTCCTTCGTAGTTCAAGGCTGTCACCTCCCATTGGGCTACGTAAACCCAAACAGTTTAGCCCGGATATCCCTATTCCACCGAAGCCGAGGGGTACCCCAAGTCCGGGGAGACTCCATCGTCCCTGAGCACCAGCTCTTCGGCCTCATCCACCTCCTCCTGCTCGGGATCCCATATCCGGGCCCGCACCCCGTAGGGCTCTTTTCTGTATCCGTAAGCTATGAACACCCTTCCGTCCCTTAGAGAAATGGCCCACTGGGGGAAACCCCAGACCCTGGTCTCCCTAGGTGCTTCCCAGGTCCGGCCCCCGTCCAGGGATTCTGTCACCTGCATAAGCCCCCCCTCCCCGTATGCCCTGATGAAGCAAAGCAACCTCCCCGAGGGGAGCCTTAGCAGGGTAGGTTCATCGCAGGCGTTCTCCCGGCCCGGAGGACGAGCCACGACTACCGAGAAGTCCTCCCAGGTCTCCCCACGGTCGACCGAACGCAGGATGTGGACATAGTTCTCCCCCCCTACCAAGTAGACCGGCATCAGGAGGGTCCCGTCCGGAAGCTCCTCCGTGCGGCCTCGCACTGCCGCTACATCGTCGTACTCTGGAATGTGAACCCTCCGGAACTGGCTCCAGGTGCGCCCTCCGTCGTCCGAGGTGCACACCGCCACCCCTGCTAAGCGCATCAGGCCCCCCTTGGCCTCCCTCAGCACCCTGGTCTTTTTCAGACCATCCCTCTCCGGGAGCGGGTGGAACTGCCAGCGAAAGTACGATGCCAAGACCCTCCCGTCCGAAAGGGCCCTGAGGGAGGGGTCCTGCTGCCCCAACTCGTCCTCCGGGCTTATAGCGGAGAACTCCCTCGACCAGGTCTCCCCGTCGTCCGAACTGCGCACACATACCGCCCGGGACTGGGAGTGGAAGTGGGTTGGGAGCTTCTCCCTGGGCCCCACCCGGAAGCCCACCAAAAGTTCTCCTTCCCTCGTCCTGGCTACGGTCGGAAAGCTGGCGTAGAGCCTCTCGTTCCGGAATACCACTATGTCCTTGAGCTTGCGCATATCCCCTCCGATGTCTTCGGACACCTCTTAAGGAAATATAACACCTCGCAGCGGGACACGCAAGCCTTCCAGTTGCAGAACCTTCTTCAATTGAGGTGTGGTTCGTTCCCACAGTTTTCACCTCACCGCCAGCTTCAGGGTTGTGACCAAGTAAGGTGGAAACTCATAAGCGAACTCGTTTCCGGGGACGGAGAGGGGTTTCTTGACGATCTTGACGTCCTCCCCCGTTATCTCAAAGACTATCCCCGCCTCGATCAGCCTTCCGAACTGATTCTTGATCTTTCAGATCCGAAAGATGGAGGGATTTCCCGCTGTTGATTTCTATGGGAGGATTTCGTATCTTCCAGGGGGAGCCGATGGGGCGTTGCCCCATGTCGGCTCCTTTTTTGCACCGGAGATGACCGTGGACCGAATCCGATGTGCCTTTCTGCTGGAAGGAACCCTGACCGAGCTGACGTCCAGAATGGGGTCCGGCGCTCTCCTCGTGGGATACGCCCTGAGCCTGGGCGCCCAGGCTCCATACACAGGCCTGCTCTCCACAGCCCGGTTCGCCCGCGGGATAGGACAGCTCGGTGTGGGGACGGTGGTGGGGAAGCTCCACTCCAGGAGGAAGTTTTGCCTTTTGGGGATGGGGTTCGCATGGTGGGCGAGGCTGGCCATCGCCCTGCTCCCCTTCCTCTTGTACGCCGGGGTCAAGAGGGATGCTCTCTTTTGGTCCTGTACCTGGCCCTCAACATGGCCTGGACCTGGTGGGGGTGGTGCGCATCTCCTGATAGGGGGAGGGCCTCCCCTTCGGGGTGCCGGTGGCCCTCTTTTTTCGCAGATCGCTGGCGGACTGTGCATCCCGGATTTCCTCTGGGCTTCCAGTATATCTTAGGGGTAGGGCTTATCTTCGGGACCGCCGGTTTCTCCTTTTTCGCATCGGCTGGGCGTTCGCCGCGGATTTCTTCACCCTCTATATGTTCCAGTTCTTG
>DTXA01000231.1 GCA_012962735.1 Candidatus Latescibacterota bacterium | reverse complement strand
GAATATATGGTAACTGGCTTTCACAGCTTTATACTCCTCTTTGGTATAGTACCCCTTGTACATCTCCTCTATGCTTACCCAATACTTCTCAAACCCGTGCTGGGGGATCTCCTCGTCTCCCAAGTGCCATTTGCCGAAGTAAGCCTTCAGGTAATCCTCGTCTTCAGCCATCTCGGCTATGGTGGGCACTTCCGGCCTCAGGGGGACGTTGTTCTCGATACATCCGTTGGTATGGGGGTATAGGCCTGTAAGGATGCTGGCCCGGGATGGGGTGCAGACCGGCTGCGTCACATAGGCTTGGGTAAATACTATGCTCTCCTCGGCCAACCTGTCCAAGTTGGGGGTCTTTATCCTCCGGTTGCCGTAAACCCTTAAGGTGTCCTGCCTCTGCTCGTCGGTGAAGATAAAGAGAAGGTTGGGCTTTTGGGAAGCGGACATCGTTGACCTCCTTGCTCTCTTTATCGACCACGGCTACCGAGCCTTAAGGAAAGATTCTAAATGCGCCACGATATCGATGTTCCCTCGATAGTCGACATCGGTCTTACCTTCGTAGACGATTATGGATACGGCATCCCCATCCCCCAACACGAAGATATCCTCTATGCGCTCCTCCATAAGCTCGAACTTCTCCGCCGCCTCCCTCCAGTGTAGACCGCCTCGACGCCCGGAACACCTCCATCTCGTGGTCCGCCGTCAGGTAGACACCTTAAGGTCCGGATTCTCGTTGAGGACCTGGCCAAGTATAGAATCCATAGCCTAAATATGCTCGATTCCTCTTCATCGGGTGCGTACTTGTGCATCGCCCAATCGGTGGTGGAACAGTGGACAACCTCGGGCTTCCTCTCCCTCAACACCACGTACTGGCCCCCCCAGTGCCCTGTCCACTCGGTCTAATATAAGCTAATTGGAGACCTTAGGGGCCCCAAAAAAGTATCCCAGCGAAGAACTTTTTGGAGCTATAAAGGTTGGTCACAGAGGTGCTCGTACACTTCCCGATCGTGAAGAGCCTCTCCCTCGCCATCCGGTCGATGAACCTCCAAGTACTCCGGCCCGAGCTCGTCTATGCAGAGGATAAGGATCTTTATCCCCATATGGATCGTAACTTCAATGCGCCGACCACATACGAGTCCCTTAGCGATATCATCCCTCCCAGCGGCCCAAGAAACATAGGAGGGGACCGAAATCCGGTCCCCTCTCCCATAGCGCATCTTCCTTATTATCCTACAGCCCTATAAGTTCCTTGGCCTTGTCCACAGCAGAGGCTGCATCCGGGGCGTACCCATCCGCCCCAATCTCGTCCGCATAGTCCTGCGTCACCGGAGCCCCTCCGATGATCACCTTCACCTTGTCCCGCACCCCCGCCTTCTCTAAGGCCTCGATAGTGGTCTTCATTGAGAGCATCGTTGTGGTCAAGAGGGCCGACATCCCGACCAGGTCCGGGGACTCGTTCTGTATAGACTCCACGAACTTCTCCGGAGCCACATCTATCCCCAGATCTATCACCTGAAACCCCGCCCCCTCCATCATCATCGCCACCAAGTTCTTGCCGATGTCGTGCAGGTCACCCTTCACTGTACCTATTATAAACTTGGCCACAGGCTTAACCCCCGTCTCCACCAACAGGGGCCGCAGAAGAGTCATCCCCGCCTTCATCGCCCGGGCCGCGATGAGCACCTCGGGAACGTAGAACTCGTTCCGCTTGAACTTATCCCCGACCACGCTCATACCGGCAACCAGGCCCTTATTGAGTATGTCCCCCGCGCTGACGCCCTCATCGATCGCCTCCCGTACGAGCCGCTCCACCTCCGGGGCATTTCCCTTAATCACGTTCTCCGCAATACCCTGCAGGTCTGCCATAATTCCCTCCTGTGAGTTGGGGCCACCGCTCAGGACGGACATAATAAGATGGTGCGCCCACCAGGACTCGAACCTGGAACCAACGGATTAAGAGTCCGCTGCTCTACCGAATTGAGCTATGGGCG
>DTXA01000230.1 GCA_012962735.1 Candidatus Latescibacterota bacterium | reverse complement strand
TAAGCAAGCAGCATCTTGAAAACCGCTATCCCAAAAGGCGGCCTCCATATGGGCAATATGGTGTTTAACAAAATAAATGGGAGATCCATCGCGAGCTCGGAATCCGCGGAACAACAAGGCCACCGCGCTGTAACATAAGGCGCTTGCTATGAGGGCATAGCTGTAACCCAAAGTGATGGCGATAACGATCGCAAGCACAGAGCCGAGCACCGAGAATGCCCCGTTGACCCCCCACATCCACGGGATGAGGTCTCCCCTCCCGACACGGTCGAGCATCTTGATCCCCAAAGGAAAAGGAAATCCCATAGCAATCCCAAGAGGTAGGACCGCCATCCCTCCGACCAGAGAGCGTCCCACGAGCGATAGGGCCAGAGACGCCCTGGACAGGGCGGGAAGGAAGGCAAGCTCGGCCACGATGCCGAGCGAAACGACTAAGGCCGAAAGGGAGATAAAGCGGCGGGTCCTATCCGAACCGACGTATCCGCTCAAAAAGCTTCCTATGCCCCCCCCTGCCAGGAGGACTGAAAGCAGCACAGCTACGGATATGACCGGCTCACCGATGAAGAAGTTGAGCTTTTGAATTAGGGATATTTCGGCCATCATAAATCCGACGCCCAAGAGAGGAAAGAGCAGAGACATCCACCCGAAGGAGCACTTAGCTCTCTCCCTCCGGACGAACATGGAAGGAAGCAAGATGGAAGTTCCGGAGAGCACGGTCGCCCAAAGCAGGACCGCCATCACAGTACTAGGGAGCCCTTGTTCACCCTTGTAGAAGAAAGGGCGGTCATCGGTGACAGGGCTGAGGTCCACGGGCGATTTCACATAGAGATCTATAAGATCGAACGGCATACTACCCTGATTTACACCCACAAGGAATCTATCGAAGAGATGACATCCCCAAAGGTTGGGGAAGAAGAGGCTTTTTACAAGTGCTATGTACCTGCTGAGATGTATGCTTCTGTGCCGTATCTCACTCTCCTCCAATGTAAAAGGGCTCTTCTTGAGGACGAAAAGGGATGGACCACTTAAACCTACCATGTACATATGGTCCATGGCATCTGCGTTCGAAACTCCCATCCTCTCCAGGGCTTTTACCGATATGGAGAACAACTTGAAGACCTCCGCAATATGGTGCGCCAATACTATTATCCTCCCCTCAGGGGTCAGATGATCTAGGTAGTCTCCTATGGACTCCACCGTAAACAAGTAGTTCTCGGTGAGGGCGTAACCTTCTGGACTTCTGCTGGTCTTAGTGATCGGGAGTGCCAATATTATTAGGTCGTACAAATCCTTAGACCGTTTAATATAGTTCCTCCCCTCGGCCACCACCACCTCGACATCTCCGTAACCTGTGTATATACCCCCGTTGAAGTCGGAATATTTCTTCACAAGCGCCACGATATCTGGATTGACCTCAACAGCCGTAATCCTACCTACCCCACCGAGCAAAGCCAAAAGTACATCCCTCCCACCGCCGGAGCCGATTACGAGGGCGTTCTCCTTTTCCTCAGGATTAAGAAAGAGGAAGGGGAAGTATTCTATATCCTCCTTCAAGTTCTCCACGAGCGGTCTCTCAAACTTGCCGTCGAAACGATACATGATGGTCCCTGCTGTCCCATCCACGAAGAGGTACATCCTGTCCTCCGCGACCTTTACCAGGTCCGTACGGCCGAAGGCGCTCCAGCGGTTTTCCACTATTTCGGCCTTCGAAGCCCTCAGGAAATCATACAGCTCCTTACCTCTCACCATCGACACGGGGCCGTAATAGCCGAATATATGATCGGAGAGGAACGCAGATGTCGCTGCTATCAACCCTAAAGCTGCCCCCGTCCTCCCTGCAGAGGAATATAAGAGGAAAAATGTGCCCAAAGCCACACTCACCCCGGCCGAAAGCGCAGCGCCCACGCCTCCGTAGAGGTTCAATGCCTTCACCGCCCAAAGCGCTCCCAAGGCTGCACCCAAAAGGTCCACAGCGTAAATTCCGGAGCTCCTCCGGGGAAGGTCTCTAAAGATCTCGGAGAGGACGGCCCCGGCGAAGAAGAACGGTACGGCCGACAATACCACAGAGGCGAGGACATAGGTGGTTAAAGATCGCGGACCGCCGAAGGATGGGAGCCTGAGCAGAAGGAATGTGACAGCGGGAACCGAAAACGCCAAAGCCACAGGCATTCCGGGAAGGCGGGACCTGTAAAGGTGCACGAACAGGCCACCTGCGCCCAATCCGAATATTGCCATCGAAAGGATGACGAAGGTATAGTGATAGGCGAACATAACCGAAAATATCCTCCCGAGCGCTATCTCGAACATAAGGACTCCGAAGGAAACGAAGAAGACCCCTGTGAGCACCCTCCACGATCCCCTCACCTCAGCTAACTCCTCCACAGAAGTATAACGATAGAGATCGCACCGGAGAGCACCAAAACCGCGCTTATCATCTGGGCCACTGTGAGGTCCAAAATGACCCTCCGGTTCGTCCTCAAGAACTCCACGGCGAACCTCTCGGCCCCGGCCAGGATCAGGTACATCCAGAATAGGACTCCATCGGGTAGAGGCTTCCTCCTAAGCTTCCACAGGACAGCGAATATCGCCAGCGAGGCTGTCATCTCGTATATCTGTGTGGGATGTACCCTCTCCGAGCTCGGAGGCGACCCCTTGGGAAAGACCATACCCCACGGAAGCTCTGTGGGCACCCCGTAATCGTCCCCGTTCAGAAGACAACCCAGCCGTCCGAACGCGTATCCCAAAGGCAATACCAGTCCGACGCTGTCGGCTATCGGTGCCAACTTCTCCTTCCTGCGAACCAGGAGCCAAAGGACGGCGGAGGTACCTCCGAGAAGCCCCCCGTACCAGACGAGGCCAGCCCCAGAGAAGGCCATACCAAGAGGGTCCCCGAGGAAATTCTTCCAGTATTGGAGGAGATAGTATACCTTTGCCCCCAATATTCCACCCAAGACCGCCGCCGTCACCATGGGGTCCACCAGCTCGGGCTTCAGGCTCCTCCTCTTCATCTCCGACCTGAGCACGAAGGCCGAGGTCAGGAACCCCAGCGCCAGCATCGCTCCGTAGCTACGGACCGCTATAGGGCCGATCCTGAATATCTCGGGATACATCAAGGGGGCCTATTTGGCGGGATCGGTCCTCCTCAGGGACCTCCGAATCCTCCTGAGCTTCCCTTCCTGCTCCCTCCTGAACTCCTCGTACACATCCTGTGATATTCCGGCCTCCTCCTCAGGGAAAGGACGAAAAATATCCCAAAGGAGACCACGAACACGAAAGAGGCGACCCACCACAGGAGCCTGTTGGCTTCGATCCCTGTACTTAAAACGATCTCGGCTCGCTCTCCGTGCCTTATCCCTTCCCTGGAGAAGATGTAGAAGCTTCTTCCCTCCACCTCCCGATACCTCAGCGCAATACTTCATGAACCCCTGCATAAGCTCCAGACCCCTAATTTGCTTCGGAAATTCCAAAGCAAGGTTCGAAAGGCTGGTCTTACCCTTGTTCAGGACTGAGAAGCTTTCGAAGACCTCGAAGGAGCCCTCCTTCTCGGTCAGGACAATATGATAGACCGGTATGGATATGTCCGCTATATCCTCCGAGTACACCAAAGCTTCTCCGACCTCAAGTCCGGAAAACTCGAAACCTCCGGAGTCGTCGGTCGTCGTCTTCCTCTCAAAATCCTGAGAACTCCCCCTCCATGTCCTCAGGACGACCTCCTGGGAGGGGAGGGGCCTGTCGAAGGTGAAGTTTACCACCCTTCCCGAGACCTTACCGTCTCCTTCCGCATAGACGGCTGAGGACAGGAGGAGAAACAGTAGACAGGACCTCCTTATCCCTTCCCCCTGGCTTCATCTATCTGTTTCAATATGACGGAGAGCTCCCCCATAAGCCTTTCCCTTAGGCTTATATAGTCCTCCTCGGAGAGCTTTCCGCATTCGTGCTCGAAGTCCAAGTCCGCTATGGCCTCGTAATACCTTTCCCTCTCTAAGTAGAGGACCTTCAACTTACCTTCTGAGGCCCTCTTCGGTTTGAAGGCAGGGTCGAGAAGTGGGAAGAGCACATAACCGATAAGCGGAAGGGAGATTACCAATGCGAGGAAGAAGGACACGAACTCCTCCTCATCTGTACTTCTCAAGTTCCCTCTCTATACGCTCTCTGTACCTTTCCACCTCCTCGGATGGAACCTCACGCTCTTTACCCTCTCTGCTTGCAAGCCATGTCTTCAAGATGAAGACCACGATGGAAAGGCCGGCCAAGAACGCCAAGATCGAGGCTATCCAACCCATAAAACCGAGCCCCTTTTGAGCGGTCCCCCGGGGGGCCTCCGGCGAGATCGGGATCATCCGTTTCCCGTACCTGAGCTTCAGCTCTTCTATGACCTCATCTTTTCTCGAGCCGTGCTCGATCCTTCCTCTCACGAACTCC
Organism: Candidatus Latescibacterota bacterium; assembly: GCA_012962735.1. Taxonomy (GTDB): domain Bacteria; phylum Latescibacterota; class 4484-107; order B68-G9; family B68-G9; genus B68-G9. Next base: position 1,910 of record DTXA01000230.1, on the reverse strand, counting down.
TTGATCTCTTCTGCCGTTTTGCAGTTGCAGTCCAACACCAGTATCCTCTCACAACCACATGTACAAAATATACTTAAAGTTATCTCCCTAAATAGGGCATCATCCGCCTCACACAAGAAGGCTAAGAGGAGAACTTCGATGATCATCTAACCCTCCTGTGAAAGAAGGCGAAGACCGAACCCATAAGCATTATCCAACCTCCAACCCATATCCAGCTCACCATCGGCGTTATGTAGACCCTGAAGCTCGCCCCATCTCCGGATATACTGAGCAGTATGGCGTATATGTCTCTGAAAAAATTGGATCTTACGTCAACTTCGAAGGTTATCTCATCCATCTTCGCATAGAAGGCCTTTCCTGGCGAAAGTTGGCAGATCTCCTTTTCTCCCTTGAACACCTTCAGCTTCCCGACCACCATCTCGAAGTTCCTCCCCTCCCTTAAGGACAGGCTGTCGAACTTAAACTTATACCCCCCTAACTCAAAACTCCCACCCGGCTTTAGGCCCTTGACCGTCCTCTCCAGCTTCAGCGAGGATGAGACAAGTCCCACGAAAAGGACCACGACCCCGATATGGACTATGTAGCCTCCATACCTTCTCTTATTTTTAAGGAAAGGTCTGATGGACCTCCTGGCTTTCAAAGTACGGTAGAACTCCGAGATTATCGTCGTAAGTACGAAGCTCCCAAGGAAGATGCCGAGTATTGTATATGGGCCTCTGACCCTGAACCCCAACGGCACGGAGACCGCTGCAGAGATGGAAAGAGGTATAAGGAAGTTGCGGCGGAAGTTGGAAAAAGATGCCCTACTCCACGAGATCAGGGGACATATCCCGGTCAGGAGCAAGAGGAAGACCGCCAAAGGGGCGTTCACCCTGTTGAAGAAAGAGGGGCCTACTGCCAACTTCTTCCCTGTGAAAAGCTCGGAGATCAGGGGAAGGATGGTCCCGAGGAAGGTGGAAAAACACAGGGCGCAAAGCACGAGGTTGTTCATAAGGAAGGTCCCCTCCCTCGAGAAGGCGGAGTCTATGCTCCTTTTGCTTTGAAGCGCCTCCCTTCTGAAATTGGATATCAAGGCGACAGAGACGACCGACAGACCTATGAAGGCCAGGAAGTAGTATCCTATGGAGGACTCGGCAAAGCTATGGACCGAACCTATGACCCCGCTTCTTGCGAGGAAGGTCCCGAAGATCGAAAGTTCGAAGGTGAGCGTCACGAGCAATATGTTCCAGAACTTCAGTATATCCCTTCTCTCCTGCATCATGATAGAGTGGAGGAAGGCCGTACCTGTAAGCCATGGCATAAGGGATGCGTTCTCCACCGGGTCCCAAGCCCAGTATCCTCCCCATCCGAGCTCTACATATGCCCACTTAGCTCCGGACATTATCCCTAAGGTCAGAAAGGCCCACGAGAATATCATCCAGGGCCTACACATCCTTAACCACTCCACATCCCTCCTTCCCGAAAGGAGCGCTCCGATCCCGAGGGCAAATGGGACGGTGAACCCCACATATCCAATGTAAAGGGTTGGGGGATGGAAGACCATGCCGGGGTTTTGGAGGAGGGGATTCAGGCCTCTGCCGTCGGCAGGTGTGAAGGGGAGCTTTTCGAAGGGCCTGCTCAGAAACACAAGGAGCAAAGAAAAGAAAAGCTCCACAAGGGAAAGCACCGGGAGGGAGTGGTCTAAGATCTCATCCTCTCCCCTCTTCCTCAGGACAAGTACAGCGGAGAACAGGGTCAGAAGCCAGAACCAGAAGAGGAGCGACCCCGCCTGTCCTGCCCATAGGGCGGTGAGCTTGTAGAAGTACGGTAGATCTGAGCTCGAATTGGAAGCAACATATTTAATTGCGAACTCATCTTTCAAGAAGGCGTAGATCAACCTAAGGCAGGCTATACTTGAAAGTATGAAAGTC
>DTXA01000229.1 GCA_012962735.1 Candidatus Latescibacterota bacterium | reverse complement strand
CACCATCCTGTCCTCATAGGCTTTGACAGTGGGACAGTGGTTGCAGGAAAAGCCGACGGATAGGCTGAACTTACGAACAGGCCACACTCGCAGGTGCCGTATCGCTCTCCTCCCGGTGATTTGTGCAGGGACAGATATTGTGGCTGTCCCGACCGGATGTGACCGCCATCGCTGTTGGCTCCAATTCCACGCAAAATATAGAACCTTCCGAACAAAAAGTCAACCCAAGCCTAAAGCCCTGTTACATCCTCCCCAGATAGAGTACCACGGGATATATGAAAGAAGAAATATTTGGCCTCTAAAGAGATATAAGTCCGGTCCAAAGATGCAAAGGTTGTCCCCGTATCTTTACCGGACCGTATCCAAGGCAGCGGTCTTTTCGGCGATCGCGACGATGGACGCATGAAAGCCTGATCGTTTGACTTTAAAATATATATGGAATGTTTTCCCTCTATGACGGGAATATTAAATTTGGGTTACATCGGGATGTGGATCTGCCTTCAGTAGACGTATAGCTGGCCGTAAGTTGATGTGAATTCACGAGATACAAACCGGCCCTTAGTAAGCGTACAGCCGGCCGTAAGGGCGGTGGGTATAAGGATAGAGCTTGAGGAAGGGCTCCCGGAGGATCTCCTCCAGGTTTACGTCGAAGTATCGGCAGAAGTCACTTAAGTATCTATGTAGTAAAGTCATATCGTCCTCATCTGGCCGGGCGATCTTGACCTCCTTACCCAAGGTACCCCCGTCCACCTCCCCTCGGATGAATATGCTTCCCCCGTGCATTCCCGTCCCCACGAAGTCCCCGACCAGCTCGTCGTTTCCCTTGTCCAATCCCAAAACCACCAGCAACCCCCCAGCCATATATTCCCCCAAAAAGTCCTTGGCCCCCCCGCCGGCGATCACGACGGGGAAAAGGTCCTTATAGGCCTTCATATGTATGCCCACACGATAGCCCACGTTTCCCCTTACGAATATCCTTCCACCACGCATTGAATACCCTAAGATATCCCCCGCATCTCCGTAGATGATCACTTCTCCCCGGTTCATGGTATTGCCCACCCCGTCCTGGGCGTTCCCCTCGACCACGATCCTGGGACCGTCCATAAATGCGGCGAGGTCGTTTCCGGGAGTTCCCCTGATGACGATCTCGATATCCTCCCCCTTCAGCCCGTCCCCTATGTACCTTTGGCCGGCGACATTTTCCAATATTATCCTTTTGGCCCCTTCCGCCAAGGCCCGATGCACCATCTCGTTCAAAAGCCTGTAGTGAGCTCTATCGGCATTGATAATCGCTTCTTTCATACCTCTATCCCCTCGCCTGTGACCATATGTTTTCTGTACCCTGCGGGGAGGACCAAAAGCCCGAAATCGTCGCTTAAAAGCTCTTCCTTAAAGGAAGACACGTCCAACCTGTCCTTTATGAGCCCGGAGAATATCCCAGCCCTCTCTATCTTTCCCAAGAATATGGCCCCTACGATCCTGTTGTCCTTCAATACTATCTTGCGGTAGAAGTTCGCATTTTCGTCCTTCCTGGTCAGGATTTCGAAGTCATCGCCCTCTGGAGGATTGGTCATCCCGAACGATATGGTAGGGATGCCGGCCAGCTCCACGGAGTTCATGGCAAACAGTCCCTCGTACGCCACCCTTCTGCCAGCCATGTTCCACCCTGCGATCTTCCCCTGGCGAAAGGCCACCGGCCAGACGGCTATCACGGAATTCCCCTGGGTCAGGAAATCTTTGCCCTGGGCCACATCCCCTGCGGCGTATACGTCCTCTAGGTTCGTCCGCATATACTCGTCCACGATTATACCCCTGTCGTAATTTATAGGGGTATCCTCTATCAATTCTAGGTTGGGGCGCACGCCTATCGCTATGATCAGCAAGGGAGTAGGTATATCCCTTCCGCTCCTTAGAACCACCCATTTTACCTTACCGCGGGAACTCACGACCTTGGAGACCGTGTCCTCCTTTATGACCTTACATCCCCAATTGCCCAAGGCCCTCTCCAATATCGCCGAAGCCTCCCTGTCGAAGGTGTTGGCAAGGACCCTGTCGGCGAGTTCTACTACGGTAACCTTTATGCCCCTCTCCACAAGGCCTTCGGTCGCCTTAAGGCCTATCAGCCCCGCTCCCAAGACGACCGCAGTTTCTACGTTGTTTTCCTGTATGTAACTGATCAGATTTCTGGCGTCCGAAAACCTGGTGAAGGTGAAGGCACCCTCCCTTACCTTAGAAAGACCCTCTATGGGAGGGATTATGGGCCTGCCGCCTGTAGCGATGAGCAGCCTTTCGAAACCCACTGACATCCCGTCGGACAGGAAAACTCTTTGGGCTTCTGTGTCTATTCCTTCGGCCTTCTTCCCCAATAGGAGATTTACCTGGTTTTGTTCGTAGAAGTTTCTATCCCTGAAGGCTATCCTTTCCCCATCTATTTTTCCTCCCAAGTAGTAAGAAATTAAAGGCTTGGAGTAGTTAAATATCTCCTCATCGGATACGACGGCGATAGCGTCCTTCCTGTCCACATCCCTTATAGCCTCGATCGCCGCCACCCCAGCAGTGGAATTGCCGATTATCAGGTACTTACTCCGGATCATAAAGTCTCCTTAATATATCCTCTCGCCTTCCTCGTCCACCAAGATTATCGCCTCGTTGGGACAGTGCTCCACGCAGGCTGGGAATTCGGCTTCTATACAAAGGTCGCATTTGGAGGCGACCTTCTTTTGCTCGAAGTCCGGCTTTATAACCCCATATGGACAGGACATTATGCACATCCAACATCCCACGCACTTGTCCTTATCGTGCAGCACCCTCCCCGTCTCACCGTCCCTGTACATAGCCCCGGTGATACAAGCTTCAAGACAAGGGGCGTCGTCGCAGTGCCTGCATTGGAGGGCGAAGGACACGGAGCCCTTCTCCTCGAAGTATATCCCAGATACGGGGCGAGATTCTTCTCCCTTGTAGGCCTTTATTATATCCTTCGACTTGGAATGTTGGGTTACGCAGTATACTTCGCACAGCCTACACCCCATGCAGTACTCTTCCCTGATCACGATCCGCTTGGGGAGCTTCTTGTTTACCACGCCTCCCCCGCATGTTTTATACCCAACAGCTTCAGTTCCACCTCGTTTAACCCCACTGCTCTTAATTGTTCCCTGTTGCCCCTCAGAGACTCTATAGCGTTTATCCCCATTCCACCCAACATCTCCTTGATCTCCAACGACCAGGCCCTCAATAAATTGTAGACTCTACTTGCACCTATTTCGGGGTTGAGGCGCTTTGTAAGGTAGGGGTCCTGGGTGGCTATCCCCCAGTTGCACTTCCCGGTATAGCACTTCTGGCAGACATGGCACCCCAAAGCGATCAGGGCCGCTGTTCCGATGTATACCGCATCCGCCCCCAAGGCTATGGCCTTTATAATGTCGGCCGAGCTCCTGAACCCCCCGGCCGCTATGAGACTGGCCTGGTGCCTTATGCCCTCTTCCCTCAACCTCTGGTCCACCACAGCTATGGCCAGCTCTATGGGGATCCCCACGTTGTTCCTTATGACCGTAGGGGCAGCTCCTGTCCCCCCCCTTATCCCGTCTATCACCACAAAATCCGCCCCTGCCCTTACGATCCCCGAGGCGATGGGGGCGACGTTGTGGACCGCCGCTATCTTCACCCCCACGGGTTTTTCGTACCTCGTGGCCTCCTTCAAGGCGAATATAAGCTGTTTGAGGTCCTCTATGGAATAGATGTCGTGATGGGGAGCTGGGCTCAGGGCATCGGTCCCCTCGGGAATCATCCTCGTGCGGGAGACCTCTTCTGGGACCTTCTCCCCCGGAAGGTGTCCGCCTATGCCGGGCTTGGCCCCCTGGCCTATCTTTATCTCTATGGCGCAGCCGGCGTCTAAGTACTCCTTGTTGACCCCAAAGCGGCCGGAGGCCACCTGCACGATGGCCCTGTGGGCATAAAGGTACAGCTCCCGATGCAGGCCACCTTCGCCTGTATTCCAGCAGGTCCCAAAATCGCAAGCTGCTTTGGCCAATGCCTTGCAGGCGTTTAGGGATATGGAGCCATAGCTCATAGCGGAGAACATTATGGGCGTCTCCAGCTCCAGCTGGGGCGGGATATTGGTCTTCAAGTTGAAGTTCCCCCGGGGGTTTCCCCCCTCAAAGGCGTAAACTACTATGTCGGGCTTCCTCCCGATAAAGGTCTTCAACTCCATGGGCTCCCGCAGGGGGTCTATGGAGGGGTTGGTGACTTGAGAGGCGTTCAACACTATGTGGCCAAAGTAGTCCTTATAGGGCCTGTCACATCCCATTCCGGTGAGCAGTACGCCCCCGGTCTCCGCCTGTTTTACTATGTTGTAAACATCTATACCCGACCAGTGGAAGTTCTCCCTGATCTGGGATTCGTTCCTCCGGATCGTTATGGCCCCCGTGGGGCAGAGGTCCTCACAGAAGTGACATCCGACGCACTTAGCGCTGTCGGAAAAGACTTCATCGGTATCCGGGTCGTAGATGTGCACGTCGTTGGAGCACATCCTCACACACACCTGACACCGGATGCACTTTTCTTCGTCCCTTTCGATGAAAAATTCCGGCCGATATCTCGCCTTTGCCATATATATCTCTCCAAAGTATCTGAACGAAGCGAAGAACTTTTTGGGGCTATATATCCCCCCTAAGCCCCCTGAAGCCTTCCGACCGTAGGCTCGCCAGCCTTGGGCATCCAGACCCCTTCTGGGTCCTTGCAGACCACGCGGATAGCGGCCTCCTCCGAGGCGATGTACAGGAAATCCCCCTTGGTGGCGGCCACGAGGGGGCGCAGTTTGATCCTGTCGTTCAATCCTACCATATATTGGGAATTGGCCGCTATCACAGCAAAGGGGCCGTTCACCAAGGCGGAACCGTACACGATCCGCAGGGTCCTGAGGAACTCCCTCTCCCCTTCATCCTCCACCCTACCTATCTGGGACCAGAAGGGGGAGGCTAAGATGTTTCCAACCACCTCAAAATCCAGCCCGTGTCGCCGCACCAGTAGGTCGAACAGGTACGCCATTACCTCGGTATCCGTGGAGAGGGTGCAGTAATATCCGAAATTCTCCAAGTACCGCTTGTTTATGCCGTAGGAGGAGATCTCCCCGTTGTGGATCACCGACCAGTCGAGGATTCCGAAGGGATGTGCTCCCCCCCACCAGCCTGGGGAGTTCGTGGGGAATCGGTTATGGGCGGTCCAGATGTAAGCCCTATACTCGGGAATTCTGTAGAACTCCCCTATGGCATTCGGGTTACCCACACCCTTGAAGATGCCCATGTCCTTGCCTGAGGAGAACACGAAGGCACCCTCGATGTCCCTGTTAATCTCCATCACGCACCTTATGACGAAGTCCTCGCCGTCCAGATCGGCTTTGAACTTCCCCCCTGGGCTTTCATCTATTTCCAGGAAGTATCTCCAGAGCAAGGGCACATCCCTTAGGCTCTTTACCTTCTTAGTAGGTATTGGCTCGTAGTGTACCATGCGGAAGTGGTGCTTGAGGTACTCCTCGACGTGCCCCTTGGCCGATTCATTCTGGTACATAACGTGAAAACACCAATAATCCTTAAGTTCTGGGTAGATCCCGTAGGCGGCGAAGCCACTTCCCAGGCCATTTCCCCGCTCCAGCATATTACATATGGAGGAGAGGATGACCTCCCCCGAAAAGCCCTCCCCCCTCCGGTTCATTATCCCGGAGATCCCGCAACCAGAGGGGACCTTGCAGTCTCGATCAGGTATCCAGTTCATGTTTTTGATGTACTTATGGTTAATTTATTTCCATTACAGAAGATTCCCTCGGATCTCAGGTGCGAATATATAAAATGAATCCTATAAAGTCAAGTACGGATATACATGACTGGGTGTCGTCACCCCT
>DTXA01000228.1 GCA_012962735.1 Candidatus Latescibacterota bacterium | reverse complement strand
TCTTCCGATCTCTTTTCAGGATAGCCGACGGGAAGCTCGTGAACGCACAGGGTGAGGACCGGATAACCGATTATCGGATACTGCCGGACGGAGCCGTGAGGATACGGTATCGAAAGTCCGGGCCGATCGAGACCCGATGGGAGGCGATATTGAGGTTCTCCCAACTCAAGATAGCCGACCACCGATACGGGTCCCTGACCTACCTGCTCTCGGTCTTCGTCCCCCAGGGGTATAACGTCAGCGGCGCATATCCGAAGAACAACCTTTGGAGGATGGCGGATCTGGCTTTGGACGGATCGCTGGAGGGAACATCCCTCTTCCTCCTTGGGGGAGGTTCCTCGAAGCCGATGGGAGTTTACCATCTCAGAGACGGGGTGTCGGTGATCGAGGGGGAGATCTTCAGGGGAATACCCGGGCTTACCGTTCAACCGTTCATCCTGCTGACCAAAGGGACAGATCGAGCCGTGCTGGTGCATCCTGTGTGGCTCTTCCATCCCGATTTCACCTCCCTCCGCGAGGAGGACCCCAGGGGTAATGCACCCGTATGGAGCGCTTTTTACAGGGGCCGATACCTTGAGGTTGATATGCGGGCCGACCTGAACGGGAGAGGGGGCGGATGGATCGAAGTGTGTGGGATGAAGCTGCTTTACTCGGACGAGCCCTACCGCTATCTCGCCCAGATCCATCTCGACGCCTACAGGTACATCTCCGACTACCTCAACCGGACGACGGGCACGAGGTGGAACCCTTATGTGGCCGAACTTGTCCCCGAGGATACTTACGGCGAGGCGGTTAAAGGAGGGGCGGCGGAGATCATCCGAATGGCACGCCGAAAGCGATGGGGCGAGTTCGGCTACGGACACTGTATACTGCCGGTGTGGAGGCTCAGATCAGAGGACGGATTTGGTGAACTCCTCGACGAGCTTAAGCTCCAGGAGATAAAGATAGCGGCGCCGTTCGAGGTGGACGATGCGCAAATAGATCGGGCCGAGATCTACGAGGAACTGCTTTCACGATGGGAGGAGGGGATTGAGGGCGGATGGATAGACGGGGCGGTAGCTTTCGACTTCGGCAGGGAGATCGGCGGTTATGACCGAAATCCGCAAAGGGAAGATCCCTCCCAACTCCCCATCTCCAAAGCGCCTTACGGGATCGCCATGGTGAGGGATCTTCAGAGGATGGGACTCTTCTTCTACGGCGGAAAGTATGGAGGGCCGTTTTGGGGGGATATGCTCGCCGTGGGGAATCTGAGCTGGAGAGCTTTCTTCCGCGTGGAGGGGGAAGAAGGTTCCGAAACCTCAGTTCCCCCGACATCCCTCCTCCAATACGAGCACACCGATTCCCCCAAGGTCGTGCGGTTCGAGCCGGGCGACGGAGCGGTGGGCGTCCCGAAAGACTTTCCGATCACGATCGGCTTTGACGTGCCCCTCGATCCCGACGCCTTCCTCTTCAGGGTGAAGCTCAACGGGCGGGCC
>DTXA01000227.1 GCA_012962735.1 Candidatus Latescibacterota bacterium | reverse complement strand
CAATCCCGGAAGAAGAGAGGATAGATTTCAAGCTCTTCGTGGGGCTCGAGCTTTCCAGCCACAACGACCAGGTGGCGGCCTTTTCCCAGGGCACGTTCTTCTACCCCACCTGGGCTACGGACCACTTCGTCAAGAACACCCTGGCCCCGTACGCGCTGAAGTTCAAAAGTTATTCCGATGTCCTCTTCCCCTCCGAACCTCAAAGGTACATAAACGCCGTAACCCCTCCCAAGAGGACGTGGAAGGACTTCATGTTGGCTCCCTTGGGGTTGGACAGCGAGATGGTGGTCTTCTTGGGAAGGCACGGTATAACCCTGGCCACACCCTACGACATAAGGGAGAGGGTGGACACTCCCTTAGATAGGCCGGAATATGTCGACATCTCCAACCTTACAAAACAGATAAGGACGATAGCAGGGCTCATCTCATGCGCTGTGCTGGACCCGGGGTTTTTCCGCGAGATAAAGATGGTCATAAGGGACGAAGCGCACGACCTTAAGGGACACATCTACTGGTGGGACCCCAAGAAGAGCTTCACACCCAATGTTCCCGTCCCCGGCGCCATAGTAACGTATAAGCTTCCGGAGATGAAGACCAACTGTGGCGTGAGGAGGCTCATGGTAACGATGGCGGACGAGAAGGGGAAGTTCAAATTCGAAAACATCCGTCAGAGGAGGGGGGAGGTAGAGATAAGAGCCTATAAGCTCGACGACGAGGGAAGGATAATCTTCGCTCCCGATATGGGCAGGGAGGGGAACGAGATGTATCCCATAACGGTGCGGAACGACTGGTGGGAGCTAGAGATGATGGAGGTGCTGTTCAAGTGTGAGGCTCTTAGCATCTTCGACCTCGTGGACCCGAGGTACCTCAGCGCCTTGGATGTTCTAAACGTCCTCACGCCGGACAACGCCACCCCGGTCAAATACGGATACACCTTCCTCCCCCAGAACGCGAGCCAGAGTCAGAAGGAGAGGGACATAGTCGTGGCCGCTGTGATCTTCGGCGAGCCTGGCTCCAAGCTCAAGGTGCTCATGGGCACGAGCCTCTTCGGGATCAAGTATTTGCTTACGAACGCCCCTGAGGAACTTTTGGCACATCCCATAAGTTCCGAAGAAGCCTCTCCTGAGGTATTGGAGAGGGCCTTGGGCGAGGGTTATAGCGTATCCGAGGGGGTAATCACTTTTCCCGCGTACAAGGTGGCTAAGGATATGTGGGTCATAGACGACGTCAGGCTGAAGACCTTAGCCAAGTATGGGGTAAGAAACAAGCGCATAGAAGACCTCCACAACAGAGCCAGGGAAGCCCTGATGAAGGCGAGGGAGTATAGAGAAAAGCTCCAGTACGATAAGTT
>DTXA01000226.1 GCA_012962735.1 Candidatus Latescibacterota bacterium | reverse complement strand
CCTCGAGGAGCGCCGACTGGGTCTTGGGAGGCGTGCGGTTGATCTCGTCCGCGAGTACGATGTTCGCAAAGATGGGCCCTTTCACGAATCGGAACGTCCTCCTGCCTGTAGCCCTGTCCTCCTCCAACACTTCCGTGCCCATTATGTCCGAGGGCATAAGGTCCGGGGTGAACTGGATTCGGCTGAACTTCAGGTCCAGCGTCTGGGCCAGCGTACTGACAAGCAGCGTCTTCGCCAGGCCCGGCACCCCCACTAAAAGACAATGTCCCCGGGCCAACAGGGCTATCAGCACCCCCTCCACCACCTCCCTCTGGCCCACGATCACCTGCCCTACCTGGGCCACGATCTCGTCCCGGGCCTCCCGGAGGGTCTCCACTACCTGTAAGTCGTCCCGCTCCATCCTTCCCCCTATCCTACCAGCCATCCACTGTCCACGAACAGCACCTGGCCGGTGATGTAGTCCGATGCCTCAGAAGCCAAAAACACCACAGCTCCCTTAAGGTCCTCCGGGGTCCCCCACCTCCCCACCGGGATGAAGTATCCCAGACCTATGGCGTTGACCTGGATGTTGTATTTCGCCCACTCCACCGCCAATACCTTCAAGATGTCCGCCCCGGCCTCGGCCAGGCCCAATGCCATCCCCCTACCCAGTCCCCGGCTGGCCCCCGTCACGACCGCCACCTTCCCGTCCAGATGCATCTTGTCCAATATCATCGTATCCCCGCTTGGATTATCCCTGCCCAGAAAGTACCACAGGACCCGACGGTTGTCAATAGCTCCGAGATGGACAAACTTAAGAAGGCCAAGGAAGGCAGGGATGCATTTCTCTTCATAGAAAGAGAACTCGAGGCTTTCTTCGGGCGCTTTCAGCATGTCAAGCTTCTTTAGAAGTTTATGTTTGAATCCCGTCAAACTACCCATTCCCCGCAGTTGGTTATGGCATTGTCCTGCAGAGTCACAGATCACCCTTGCGCTCTAACTTGACAATGGTAGGGGCAAAACCCCCTTGCCATCTCTCCACGGCAGTAGTATATTAGGGCTTTGAATCCTGGCTGGAAGTGTTGGAGGGCAAGGTGAAATTGCTCATAGTGACCCAGGCCGATCCGTTTTATATGCCGGTGTTCTTCAGGTTCTTCACCGAGAACCTCCGGAACCCCGAGGTAGAGGTGAGCAAGGTCCTCATCCTAAGGCCGCTGAACCAGAGCAGTAAGATAGGCCTGTTGAAGAGGGTGATGGGCCTGTACGGCACCTGGGGGACTTTGAGGCTCTGCCTGAGGCTTTTGAAGCAGAAGATAAGGAAGCTCTTGAACCGGTTCGGTATAACGAATGACCCCGGGACCGTAGAGGGATATTTAGAGAGGGTGGATATCCCCTACGAATACATCGACGATGTGAACCACAGGTCCGTGATAGAGTCTGTGAAGGGGGAAGGCGTAGACTTCATCGTATCTGTCGCTGCCTCCCAAATCTTCTCCGAAGAACTCCTGAAAAGCCCTCGGTACGGATGCATCAACGTCCATCACGGCAAACTGCCGGAATATCGAGGTATGCTCTCCAACTTCTGGCAGATGCACAATGGGGAGGAGTTCGCGGTGGTCACTTTCCATCGGATGACAGAGGACCTTGACAAGGGGGATATCCTCTTCGAGAAGAAGGTGCGTATAAATTACGATAGACCTTTAGATTATCTTATCAAAAAGACCAAGATATTCAGCGCCCTATATATACTGGACCTCTTTGACGATCTTGCAGAGGACCCTCAGAGGTTTTACAAAGGCAAGCCTCAGAACCTAAGCAGGAGGCGGTATTACTCTTTCCCCAAAAGGGAGGACCGCGTAGCCTTCCGGAAGAAGGGGTTGAAGCTCCTATGAACTTCTTGCTTTCGTTCGACGTAGAGGACTGGTTCCAGGTGGAGAACTTCCGGGGTGTGATCCGGAGGGAGCTTTGGGAACACTGGGATGGCAAAGAGAGCCGGGTGATAGGCAACACCTTAAAGCTCTTAGAATTGCTTGATAGGCATCGTATACGTGCGACCTTCTTCGTGCTGGGGTGGATAGCGAAGAGACACCCGGAGCTGGTGCGGGAGATATCCTCCTGTGGGATGGAGGTGGCCTCTCACGGCTACGGGCACGAATTGGCGTACACCATGACCCGGGAGGAACTCAGGGAGGACCTGAAGCACTCCAAGGAGGTCTTAGAGGACATCACGGGAAGGGAAGTCCTGGGGTACAGGGCCCCAAGCTTCTCCATAAGCGAGGGAGTCTCTAAGTTGATCCAGGAGGCTGGGTACAGATACGACTCCAGCTACAACCCCTTCCCCGGCAACAAGCGATATGGAAGCATCGATCTGCTTTCCCAGGACAGCCAGGGACTTTACAGGATCGGAGACCTGGTGGAGGTGCCTATACCCTTAGTGCGGCTCCACGGGATGGCCCTTCCCGTCGGGGGTGGGGGGTACTTCAGGATATACCCCCTTCCCTTCTTCGAGGTCCTGGCTAAGAAGTACCTCAGGCAGCACGGGCACTACCTGTTCTACCTGCACTCTTGGGAGGTGGACCCAGAACAGCCGAGGCTCAGGGGAGTCCCGAAGGGTTACTACCTCAGGCATTACTTCGGGCTCTCCGAAGCCTACGGGAAGTTGGACAGGTTCCTGAGGGATATGGAGGGCTATGGCGTGCGGTTTTCCGCCATCGAGGAGTTCCTGCGGATGAGAGGGAAGTTATGTCGACATTTCGGATAGCCTTAGCGCAGATAAACGCCACGGTAGGGGACCTTGAGGGGAACGCCGAAAAGGTGCTTCGGTTCGTAGAGGAGGCCCGGGAGGCCAGGGCGGACCTCGTGGCCTTCCCCGAGCTGGCCCTCACGGGCTATCCCCCCGAAGATCTGTTGCTGAAGCCGAGCTTCATCGAGAAGAATATAAGGGTCTTGGAGCAGCTCGTTCCGAAACTCGAGGGGATCGTATCGGTTGTTGGCTTCGTGGACAGAGATACCGATATCTACAATGCAGCCGCCGTAGTATCAGATGGTAAGTTGGAGGGGGTGTATCATAAGACCTACCTGCCCAACTACGGGGTTTTCGACGAGTATAGGTACTTTCGGACAGATTCGGAGTGTCCCGTGTTCGTGCTGAACGGTGTGACCTTCGGGGTGAACATATGCGAAGACATCTGGTACCCTAAGGGGCCCACATACTTCCAGAGCCTTCAAGGCGAAGCAGACTTCATCGTGAACATCTCCGCCTCGCCTTATCACATGGGGAAGGGGTACCACAGGGAGCGGATGCTCGCCACCAGAGCCTCGGACAACATCGTCATAGTGGCCTTCGTGAACATGGTGGGAGGGCAGGACGAGTTGGTGTTCGACGGGCACAGCCTGGTCTTCGACGAGCGAGGGGAGAAACTTGCGGAGGGGTCCTGGTTTGAAGAGGAGCTTTTGGTGGTGGACCTTCCCATCGGGGAGGTGTTCCGCACCCGCCTGCACGACCCCCGCAGGCGCAGAGTACATCTTGAGGAACTGGAGGGGAACGTCCCCCGCATATCCCTCCCAAGCTCGAAGCCTTCACCTAAACCCTCAATAACCCCTCCAAGGCGGAAACCCCTCGGGCCGGAAGAGGAGGTGTACCGAGCTCTGGTATTGGGCACTAAGGACTACGTGTGCAAGAACGGGTTCCGCAAGGTGGTCGTGGGACTCAGTGGGGGGATAGACTCGTCGCTTACCGCTGTTATAGCGGTAGATGCCTTAGGGCCGGAGAACGTGGTAGGAGTAGCTATGCCCTCCCAGTACTCCTCGGAAGCCAGCTTAAGGGACGCCCGGGATGTGGCCGAGAACCTGGGCATACGATTCCTCGTCCTTCCCATACAAAGCATCTTCGAAGCGTATCTACGAACGCTCTCGGAGGTCTTTAAAGGCCTGGAACCCGACGTCGCGGAGGAGAACATCCAGGCTCGAATCCGAGGAAACCTCCTTATGGCCCTCTCCAACAAGTTCGGGTGGTTGGTGCTCACCACGGGCAACAAGAGCGAGGTGAGCGTGGGATACTGCACACTGTATGGGGATATGGCCGGAGGATTCGGGGTCCTCAAGGATGTGCCTAAGACCCTAGTGTACCGGCTCGCCGAGTACCGCAACCGCATCGGGGAAAGCTCGGTGATCCCCAGAAGCGTCCTGGAGAAACCCCCCTCCGCCGAGCTGCATCCGGGCCAGAAGGACACCGATACCCTTCCCCCGTATGAGGTGTTGGACCCCATCATAGAAGCTTACATAGAGCACGACAGAAGCCCTCGGGAGATAGTGGAGATGGGGATGGAGGAGGAGATAGTGCGTAAAGTGGTGCAGATGGTCGACCGCAACGAATACAAACGCCGCCAGGCCCCTCCGGGCGTGAAGATCACCCCCAGGGCATTCGGCAAGGATTGGCGCCTTCCAATAACCAACTGCTTCAGAGGATAGAATATGGCTGTGTTAGTGGCAGTAAGGGATCGGACGCTGAGGGAGCGCATAGGTGGAGCTATAAGCCTGAGATATCCAGTGACCCTCGCCGAAGACCCCCCCGAGGATGTGGAACGGTACGACGTTCTGCTGGTGGACTTAGAGAACCTTCGATCCCGAGAAACTACAGCACCTCCCATTATTGTCGTGGTGCATCCGGAGAGTGATAACCTGGAAGAGAGCATGCTAGAACCGGCCGAGGACTTCGTCTCTGTGAACGCCTCTGAACGGGAATTAGTCCTTAGGGTGGCCAAAGTTCTCAAAAAGAAGGGACCCAAAGAGGGGACGAGCATACAGATACGGGATCTGGTGATCTATCCGCACTCCTATGAAGTGCTGCTGGACGGCAATCCTATCGTCCTAAGCTTAAAGGAATACGAACTCCTCAAATTCCTCGCTTCCCACCCCGGCAGGGTATTTACCAGGGACACCTTACTTGACGCCGTATGGGGGGACGACTACTTCGGGGGGGCCCGTACGGTGGACGTGCACATAAGAAGGCTCAGGGCTAAGTTGGAGGTCGGGGGCCGGAGATTTATAGAGACGGTGAGAGGGGTGGGCTACAAGCTGGTATGACCTGGAAGCTTCTGTCTTCAGCTTGCGGTTGACAACCTCTCCCTCTCGTGCTAAATTTGAGTGACCCGGGAAGGATCTATAAATGAAGAGCTTTCATTTTAAAATGGCCTTTGCTTCGGTTAACATAAGCTAATTTAGGATCTTGGGGTCCCAAAAAGTATCGAAGCGGAGAACTTTTTGGGGTTATATATAAAAGTCTAAACCAAGGAGGTGGATGAGATGAAATGGCTGTGGATCTTCTTAGGGATTTGTTGGATTTATACGCCTTCCCTGGCCCAGGAGCCGGAGGACATATGGGAGATGTTGGACGAAAGCCTCCGACGGGAGAAGGAGACACTACCCGGGGAGATAGAGTTCGGTCCTCCAGGCCTCAGGGAGGAAAAAGAACGTCCTGAACTGATGGAAAGGGAGCCGAGGATAGAGAGGGCTGTGGCCCTGGACAGGCCGGTGGACCCGAACTCCTACATCGTGGGCCCCGGGGACGGCTTCGTGGTGTACATATGGGGGCAGGTCAACCAGTTCCACGAACTCATAGTTACCCCTGAGGGGAAGCTTATCGTCCCCTACGTAGAGCCCATACCTGTGGCAGGCCTCACCCTGGCCGAGGCCAAAAAGAAGGTCGTCCAGAAGGTCCGGGAGCACTATCGGGTAGATGTATCCGTAGAACTCAAGGCGCTCCGGCGC
The DNA here is from genome assembly GCA_012962735.1 of Candidatus Latescibacterota bacterium. Classification (GTDB taxonomy): domain Bacteria; phylum Latescibacterota; class 4484-107; order B68-G9; family B68-G9; genus B68-G9. Next base: position 8,203 of record DTXA01000226.1, on the reverse strand, counting down.
ATCCGGGTGTTCGTCACCGGACAGGTCGCGCGGCCTGGCGCTTACGATGTGAGCCCTGCACACCGGGCTATGGATGTGCTGAGCAGTGTGGGCTCTCGGCGTAACATCCGCATATTCCGCCGGAACGGGGATACTCTCTGGGTCGACCTGGACCGGTTTTTGAACCTGGGGGACCTCAGCGCCAACCCTTATCTGGAGGCCGGGGACGTGATCTATGTGCCCCCCAGGGGGGACGTGGTGCACATATACGGGGCGGTGAAAATAGGCAACCGGAACGCCTACGAGCTCCGTTCGGGCGAGACCATAGCGGACCTGATAGAGCTGGCCGGAGGTCTGAGGGAAGACGCCTTGCCGGAGGCGGAGCTGGTGAGGTTTAAGGACGACGGGGTCACGAAGGAACAGTATACCTTAGACCTGAACGGGCTGTTGCATTCCAATCCAGGGAACCCGTTTTATCTTAAGCCCGGCGACCAGCTCTTCATCCGACACATCCCCAACTGGCGTCCCAGGGCCTGGGTGGAGGTGAGGGGGGAGGTTCGAAAACCGGGTCCTTACCCTATAGAGGATGGGGTCACGACCCTAAGCCAGGTTATAGAGGAGGCAGGAGGGTTCACCGAACGGGCCTTCCTGAAGAAGGCGACCTTGGAGCGCAGGCAGGCCCAGTACGTCCTCCCGGACCCGGAGCTCGTACGCCTTCAGCAGATATCCTCCGTGATGGGAGGATTGGAAAAGATGAAGCCCTTAGAGTACGATTACCTTAAGACCCGCTCCAGGGAAAACCGTTCCCTTTTGGCCGTGAACTTCGAAAGGCTCTTCGTAGAGGGGGACAAGAGCCAGGACGTGGTGCTCAGGTACGGGGACCTCATCCACATCCCCCGGAAGTGGGAGACGGTAACCGTAAGCGGCCAGGTGGACCACCCCGGAATGATCCCCTTTGTAGATGGGATGGGCCCGGACTATTACATCCGCCAGGCAGGGGGGTACACCCAAAGAGCGGACAAGGGGCGGGTTCAGGTCATCCGAGCAAGGACGCAGGTGTGGATGAGGAAGGAAGAGATCAAAACCCTGGAACCTGGGGACACGATCTTCGTGCCAGAAAAGCCTGAACACGACTGGTGGGGGTTGTTCAAAGACGTGTCCGCCGTGGCTGGACAGCTTGCGACCTTCGTCATCTTAGCCCGCAGCATCGCTAACATATAGGAGGGGTCTATGAAAGGGGATATCAGCATCCTGGATTATCTGTACCTTCTGCTCCGGAGATGGAAATTTCTGGCCTTGAATTTTGTAGTAGTATGTTCTCTGGCGGCCGTGGTGAGCTTGGTCCTCCCCTCCTGGTACACTGGAAGGGCGACCATCCTACCGCCCAAGGAGAGGGAGAAGATGGGCCTTGCAGGAGCCCTGGCCGAGCTGCCGATACCCAGGCTCCGGCTTGGGGAGAAGGGGACACCTGCGGACATTTACATCGGGGTCCTGAAGAGCCGGAGGATAGCGGAAGCTTTAGTGGACAGCTTCGATCTGATGCGGGTGTACAAGGTAGAAGACAAAGATAGAGCTATCCGCATCCTTAAATCCAGGACCAAGATAGAGCGTACGGAAGATGGTCTGATATCTGTCAGCGTCACCGATAGGTCCCCGGAGCGCTGTGCGGCTTTGGCGAACACCTACATTGAACTTCTGGACCGTATCAACCTGGATATCAGCCGGCGCTGGCAGGAGGATCGCTTCTGGTACCTCCTGGCCCAGAAAAGGGAGGCCCAGGACTCCCTCAAGGCCGCCCAACTGGCCCTGCGCTCCTTCCAGGAGTACCACGGCGTCGTCTCCTTGGAACATCAGGCCCAGGCGGTGATCCGGGCGGCAGCAGAGCTTCAGATGGATATCATGGGCCTGGAGCTCAAGCTCGAAAGCTATATGGCTTCTATGGGGCCCACCCATCCGGAGGTAGAGTACCTGAGGAACCGCATCCGCATCCGGAGGGAACAATTGGAAAGGCTCCGCCGTGGAGAACTTCCCCGTTACGCCCAAAGCGAAGGCCTTCCCGAGGACCCTGAGGTGGAGAACCTGTTCCTCCCCATAAAAAGCATCCCTAAGCTCCAGATGGAGTGCTTCCGGAAGCAGATGGCGGTGAAGATCTGGGGAGCGATGGTGGAGTTTCTCTCCCAGAGGCTCGAGGAGGTCCGGCTGGAGATGGCGAAGGCCTTTGCGGCCGTCAGCACGGTCTCGTGGGTGGACAGGGCCACCCCGCCGGAATTGCGCTCTAAGCCCAAACGACGGCTTATAGTGATGTTCGCAGGGATGTTCAGTCTTATAATCAGCTTTTTCTGGATCTTAGGTGTGGAGTATGTGCACGCCGTCAGGGAGGCCGGAGGGGAGAAGGCCGAGAAGCTGGAGCGCATATTGGAGATATTTAAGAGGAAACGCAAGTAACTTCTATCCGGCCAGGCTTTATAGGTAACAGCCTATGGAAAGGACAATTGCCCTCGCTGTAGAAAAACCCGCCCCTTTAGAGGGAAGACAACTTTGGGCCTTCCTGGCCGTAGAGTTGGCTTCGGTTGTCCTTGGGGTGATATTTTACCGACATATCCTCTGGATAGTCGTCGGGGTCGTAGGAGTCGGGTTATTCTTCCTCCTGCCTGCTATGCCCTATGTACTGCTCCCTCTGGCCTTCCTCGCCTCCGCCTTAGACCTCTCCGGAATCCTTATACAGACCGAGTTGTTCAACATCACCTACTTCCACCTGTTCGGCGGAGGCCTGATCCTTTTCAGCTTAGCCCATATGCTGTATAAAACCGAAACGACCTTCCCGAGGTTGCCGATCGTCTTCCCTCTCTTCTTCTTCATAATGTCCATGGGATTCAGTTCGCTTTACTCTCCGGTCGCCTTGGAAGGGCTTGTGTATACCATCCGGGCCGCCCTTTTAAGTATCCTCCTTTTAATCATGGTAATATTGATACGCACTCCTAAGATGGTCGGCTGGGCAGTGTTCTGGCTTTTAGCCCTCGGTGTGGCCATGGCGATAATAGGGGTCGTGCAGACCGCCACAGAACAGGTGTATTTCCTCCCAGCCGAGTTCGTGAACCTCGTGGGAGCTTCCATCCCAAGGGCTACAGGGCTGTACCACAACCCCAACGAGTACGCCACCCTCCTTATGGCCTGTATCATCCTCGCCGCCGCCCTGTTACTGGGAGCGCAGAAGGGGAGGGAATGGCTGCGGGTGGTGCTAGGGTTCACGATCCTGATCTTAATGGCCGGGTTGGTGGTCTCTTTCTCCCGCTCGAACTGGCTGGCCACCCTGGCGGGCGTAGGATTGGTTGCCGTGTTGAGCCGCCGGATGAAGCTCGTGCTCTTAGTGTTGGCCACAGCATTTTTCATCCTCGGGGTCATCGCCATGCTCTCCCCCAACATAGCCGAGCTCGTGATCAGCCGGTTCACATCCATCTTCACCCTCTTCAAAGAGTTCAAGTCTTCCGCCAGGGTCTCGAGTTCGGTCCGGGTGTACTTAGTTATCGCCTCCTGGTATATGTTCTTAGACCATCCCCTCCTTGGGATCGGCACCAGGGGATTCCCCATAATCTTCGAACAATACAAGCCCACCAATTTCCCGGTATGGGTGCCGGTACGGGAGAACCACACACTTCAGGCGGCCATACTGGCAGAACAGGGCGTAGTGGGTTTTTTAATCGCACTGTGGCTGTTCTACGTCGTAGTCAAAAGTGGGGTCCAGGCGGTCCGATGGGCGGGTGAACCTTATATAAAAGCCGTGGCTGTCGGGCTTTTGGGGGTCTTCATAGGTTATCAGGTTAACCTTCTCTTTACCGCCGGGCTTATGGACAACTTCCTCTGGATGACGACGGGGATACTTTTCGCCGTGAGAGAGATCGTGCGGCCCAAGGAATATGTATGCGACTCCTCGTAGCTTCCCACCTCCTTCCCAACCCAGCAGAGCCCGACAGAGGACGGTTCATCTGGGATCAGGTGGTCGCTCTGAAGAGGTTTTGCCAGGTGCGGGCTGTAGGTCCAGTGCCGTGGTTTCCTCTAAGGCACGGTCCCTCCCGATGGGCCAAGTGGCGTCAGGTGCCCCGCTGGGAGTGGAAGGAGGAAATAGCCATCGGACATCCCCGGTACATCACCTTCCCCCATAGGTGGGCCTTCTCCTGGGTCTGGGCCTTCTACCTGAAGGCTCTGTGGGCTGATGCCCTGCCCCCCTTCGACCTCCTGCATGCCCACGTGCTTTACCCCGACGGGATGGCGGCTGTTACCTTAGGGAAGCTGTTCGAGCGACCGGTGGTGATCACCGCGCACGGTAGCGATGTGAACTTGTACCCTCGGGAGCGCCAGCTCTGGCGACTCCTGACTGTATGGACGGCCGAATATGCGGACAAGGTCGTGACGGTAAGCCGGGCGTTAAAGATGAATCTACACGGCCTTGGTGCATGGAGGGCCGATGTAGTTGTCGTCCCCGATGGGGTGGACGGGGGGCGGTTCTTCCCTCGGGACAAGAGGTCCTGCGCCAGCAGGCTCGGGTTAGAAGCCAGCAGAAGGCGTGTGCTCTACGTAGGGAGCCTCAAAGAGTCCAAAGGTGTGGGGGTGCTTCTGGAAGCGTTTGGAAGGCTTAAAGGGTTGGAGCTGGTCTTAGTGGGCCCGGGGGAGGCCAGGAGATATCCCCCCCGGTCGGGCGTGCGGTTCGTGGGGCCCGTACCCTACGAGGAAGTGCCCTTTTGGATGGGAGCTTCGGATCTGGTGGTCCAGCCGAGCTTCTTGGAGGGGTTCGGCATGACGGTTATAGAGGCCCTCTCCTGCGGCCGGCCGGTGGTGGCCACCAGAAGCGGCGGTCCGCAGGATACTGTGGAGGAGGGCGTGGGAGTCCTGGTACCACCTGGGGATGCCGAGGCCTTAGCTGAGGCTATGGAGGGCGTCTTAGCTCAGTTGGATCGCTACCGACCGGAGGAATTGCACGCCTACGCCCAGGGAAGATTCGGACTGGAACGGGTGGCGGAACGGCTGTTCGGATTGTATCAGGAGGTCTTAGATGGTCGTTGAACTGCGGGAGTTGTCCCGGGGCGGATGGGATGGATACTTAGAAAGGCTCCCCGGCGCCACTCCGTTCCACACCCGGGACTGGCTCGAGTGTCTCGAAGAGGCCCGGAACGCCAGATGGATTCCCCTGGGAATATTCCAGGGAGGTGAACTGGTGGGGCTCTTCCCCACCTTCCAGGTGCGAAAGCACGGCATAAGGTTCTGGGCGTCCCCACTGGCCGGCTGGGCTACCTCGTACCTGGGCCCTCTGTGCCCCCCGAACGTCTTAAAAGAGGCCCTGAGGGCTTTTTTGAAGCTCGGCAGGGACCAAGGTGCGGACTATGCGGAGGTGCTCTTCCACCCCGGCGTGGCCTTGGAAGCATTCCCCCAAGTGGCCCTCCGCCGCACCTACATCCTGCCTCTGGATGGAGGAAGGGATTCAGTATGGAAGGGGCTCAAGCGGGAGTGCCGCAATCGGGTGCGCAAGGCACTTAAAGAAGGGGTGTGGGTGGAGGAGGTGAAGGACCCGGGGTTCATCGATGTCTATTGGGAGATGGCAGAACAAATGTACTCCGGGCTCCGACGGCTCCCCCCTATCCCGAAGGATGTCTTCCGGTGGCTCTGGGAACGGCTCTACCCCAAAGGACGCCTGAAGCTGTTGGCTGCAGAGCACCTGGGAAGGCCGGTCGCTGCGGCCTTTTTCCTCTTGTACCGGGATACAGCCTACTTCTGGGACGGGGTCTCTAAGAGGGAGACGCATCCCTTGGCACCCAACAACCTCCTCCATTGGACTCTTATAGAACAGGCCGTCGCCGAAGGCTTCCGTCGTTACGATATGTTAGGGGCCAACATCCCAGGCGTGGCCCGCTTCAAAGCCACCTTTGGCCCCCACTTAGTTCTGTATGGTTCCCTTTCCCTGCCGCTAACTTTCAAGGGCAGGGTTGAGAAAGACTTGCGTCGCTGGATGCCGCTGGTCCAAAGGTTCCGGTACACCCTGAGGAGAAGCACGCCGTGCTCCTGACCCTGCGAGAGGTGCCCTGGGACGAATGGGGAGGGATTCTCCGGCGCCACCCCGTTTCACACCCGGGACTGGTTGGAGTGCATCGAGGAGGTACGAAGGAGAAAGGCGCGGCCTATGTGGAGCTCGCCTTCCCTCCGGAAAGGGAGGTGGAGGACCACTTATCTATTGGACATAGAGCCGGACGATGGCGTTATGTGGAAGAAGTTGAAGGCGAAGTGCCGTAATATGGTACGCAAGGCGGAAAGGCAAGAGGTTGAAGTCCGCGAGGTTCGCTCCCCAGAGTTTTTCCGTACCTATAAGGGGCACAAGTGAAGATATGCATGCTGACCTCCGGCCACCATCCTACGGACAACAGAATATTTCACAGGGAGGCTAAGAGCCTCGCGGGTATGGGATACGATGTGGTAGTGGTCGCTCCTTCAGAGGGGGATATGAAGGATGCCGTCGAAGAGGAAGGGGTGCAGATAGTGCCCGTAAGGCCCTTCCGGAGGGGGTGGGTCCGCCGCCTGGGCATCCTCTGGGATCTGTTACGAAAGGGTTTTACACTCCGGGCCCATGTGTACCACTGCCATGAGCCGGAGTCACTGTGGGTTGGCGTCCTGATCAAGGCATTAAGGGGGGCACGTGCGATCTACGACGTCCACGAACACTGGCCTTCCCTCATAGCAGACCATTTCCGTGCCCCCCTGCGAAGGGGAGCCTTCGTTTTGGTGGAAATCTTGGAAAGATTTGCGTCCAGGAGGGCAGACGGGTTGTTCGCGGTGTCCGGAGCGCTCGGAACTTGGTATAACAGGAAGCCCGTTGAGGTGCTCTACAACTGCCCACCCCTCAGGCTGTTCTCCCCCCTGCGTAAGGGCCCGCCCGGAAGGCTGGTCGTCTATGAAGGGGGGATCAGTCCCGACCGGGGGCTCTTAGTCTTCTTAGAGGCCCTACGGCAGGTCAGGGCCCGTATACCGGACGTGCGCTTCCAGGTGGTCGGGGATTTGAAGGGGGGAGAGGACAGGGAATGGGTGGAGGAATTCGTCCGACGGCATGGTTTAGAGCCACATTTCGAGCTTACCGGATGGTTACCCTACTCTGAGGTGCCTGGACGGCTTATGGAAGCCGATATCGGGGTTATCCTATTTCAGCCCCTCCTGTACAACAATCTCATAGGTGTACCCAACAAGCTCTTCGAATACATGGCAGCAGCCCTACCTGTTGTGGCACCCCATTTCCCGGAGATGGGCAGAATAGTGCATGAGGTCGGATGTGGAGTGCTGGTGAACCCTACAGACCCGGAGGCCGTCGCCCACGCCATCGTCCGGCTCCTTTCCCACCCCGAGGAAGCCCAAAGGATGGGGAAGCAGGGCAGAAGGGCCGTGGAGGAGCGGTACTGCTGGGAGAGGATGGAGGAGAAGTTGGCCCGGGTGTATGATAGTGTTACACTGTGACATGCATAACGGTCAAAGGGAAGGAACGATATATCTTAGGGCTTCTGGCCGAGATAGCAGGGCTTCCTTCCGGGGATTGGCTTACCGTGGAGGTACGAGGAGGGGATGGGGCGATCCGATGGGAAAAAGGGAGGTTAGTCGTAGGGTCCGACTTCACAGCTCCTGATGGGCCTGGAAGAGCTCAGACGGCCCCTCGTGGACGCATACGCCCGTTGGAACGCAACGGATTACCATACATATCTCTGGGAAAGTGGCCGGAAGGAAGGCCGTCCGCCCTCTTTCCAAATGGCACGGGATGCGGTCCGGAAGCGATTCCACAGTGTGGCCTCAACGGTAGAGGAATGGACCTGTAAGACCGACTCCTACTGGAACTTCGAGAATGGCGGGGATTAGAGGAGGGGCTGGGGGTGCGCTCCACGTTCTTCTTTATGGAGGGGCCGAGGTGGTCCCGATATGGAAGGCGCTACGACACCCGAAAGCTGACGCCGGTCCTCAAAGGGCTTGTAGAAGGCGGATGAGAGGTTGGCCTGCACGGAAGCTATTATGCGTTCAGGGACGCCCGGAGGCTGCGATGGGAACGGGAAGCTTTAGAAGATATTATAGGAGTAAGGAGGTACAGTGGACATAGAGGAGCGGAAAGATGTCTGAGTGGCCTATGGTGTCCGTAATCGTCCCGATGTACAACGAGCGGGGATACATAGAACGCTGCTTGGACTCCCTTTTGGCACAGGATTAT
>DTXA01000225.1 GCA_012962735.1 Candidatus Latescibacterota bacterium | reverse complement strand
CGGAGGAGGGCTTGGAAGCCCTCCAAGCGCTCTTTGACTTTGGCCTCCAGCGGCTCCCGGAGGGGCTCGTAGGAGTGATCCCGCCACTCCTTCAGCCGGTCCAGGGGGTTGGAGGCCTTCAGGGCATCTCCAACCGGCCGCTCTGGCAGCTTCTCAAGGTCATAGAGTCCGTGCAGGACCTCTTGAGCGCGGAGACCATACTTCTCTAGGAGCCCACGGCCGCTGAGGTCGGGCTCGACCCCGGGATCGAGGACCTTTCGCAAAGCCTTGCGGACCTCCATGAGCTTGGCCAGCTCCGTCAGCTCCTCACGGGGGAAGATGAGCCGGGCTATCCCGAAGCTGCAGTAGCCGCAGCGATAGCCTCGGAACCGCCTGGTGAGGATCTCCTTCCGGTTGACCAGGAACTGCTCGAGGTTGTCCCGCCCGTTATAGACCGCCCAGTGGAAGAGATACTGGGCGATCATCCGAGCTGCGGCCTTCTCGTCCCTCAGTGAGGAGCCACGGCCTTCCTTATCGATGAGGAAGATCCGATCGAAGATCCGAGGGAGCCTCACCTGGGTCAGCTCGTCGTAGTCGACCTCGAATGGGATGCGGTCGTGGAAGGCGTCTATTTCCCGGAGGGTTTGGTAGCAGTTGGCCTTGATGAGCGGGTAGCTTGTATACCTGGAGTAAGGTCCGGCGAGGACCCCGATCAGGTATAGGCGACGGAAGGTCACGGCATCATTGGCCCGCAGCAGGGCCCCCACGTCGAGGGCCTGGCCGGAGAAGGTCGCCCCGCCGAGGCTCCCGGCCAGCACGATGTCTGGGTGGACCACCTCCCCTTCCAGGGTGGTCGCTCGGACCTCGTCTAAGGCCTTGACGACCTCCTGGAGGATCTCGTCGCCGATGAGGAACGGGACCAGCCGAGCCAATACCCTCTGAGTCCCGGCCCCGTCCTCCAAGGTCTCGTATTCCCAGATGATGGGATACTTGCCCGGGTCGGGGAACCACCTCTGGATGTAGGGCTCTTCCTCCAGATGCTCCAGGATGAACCTGATGTCCCCTGGGTCGAGGAGGTAGAACTCACCTCCGTCCAGTTCCACGGCCTCGGTCATCTCGTCTCGCTCATCGGTCACATCGAAGGCGAGGATCTTGACCCGCCTGAAGCCCTCGCCGAAGTTCTGCTTCAGCAGATACTTCAGCGCCTCACCGATCTTCTTTCCCGTCCCCCCGAACAGGACCACCACCAGCGGATGGACCCGCTCGAGTTGAATCTGAGGTTGCCAAACCTGTCCAGCCATATTCGCTACACCTCCTTAATTTATTGATTTTGCTTATCGCCTAACTCACATCTTTGGCCCTTTGGGATTGGTTTATCGCCCGTATCTCGTAGCTCACCAACCAGCCCGGCTCAGATCAGATGAGATAGAGCGCCACAGCTATAGCGCTCAAGCCCAGGAAGGCCAAAAGCTTGAGGCCCAGCCGGTCAGGAAGATAGGAAACGCCCTTCACCCTCAGGCTCGGCCGGCCCTCGGAGGAGACTCTGAACTGGAACTGGAACCGGGACTGGGACCGGGACTGGGACCGGGTTCCTTCCCCGCCGATGACGATCACATCGCCCGGCTGGAGCCGCTCCTGGGAGATCACCTTGTGGAGCTCACCGTCGCGGAGGATCCGAACTCCTCCTCCAAGGTCCCGGACTAAAGTTAAAGTTGCCTCCTCACCCGGACTTGAACCCGAGCTCGGAGCTGGAGTTGGACCTGGGCTTGGGATCGGAGCCCTCTCGAGCTCGACAGCGAAGTGCTTCGCGGAGATATTGGGGTTGGCGATGAGGAGGTCGCAGTCCGGCCCACTGCCGACCACAATTCTTTCCTTCTCTAGGGGGATCTCCTCCCCCTCCCGGAGCCTCCCTCGCCTCCGGAGGCCGGTCATGAGCACCCAGAGCCCCGTTAGGAGAGCCAACCCAGCGAAGGTCTCCGGCCAGGGGAGCGGCGGAGCCATCCGGAGAGCTACCTCCTGGGTCTCCCAAGGGTAGACATCGTTGATATCGGTGATGATTACCTTGAAAGTCCGCTCCCTTCGCGCAAGACGCTCCCAGGGGGAGAAAGTTGCCCCAGTGCGGGCGCGGCGGAGGAGGAGCTCGGCTTCGGGGCGATCGGGGGAGAGGGTGAGCTCATTGGGCTCGATGGTAATGGACTCCTTGCCAGCTTCAATCTCGACCTTGAGAGCCGCGATATCCGGAGGATAGAGGGTCGAATGGAGCGAGAGCTTTCGGGGAGAGTCCCTTCCCGCGAAGAGGAGCTCTTGAGGCTCTATGCTCAGCGTCGGTGGGACGACTCGGAAGGAGAGGCTGGCCTCAGGTCCGACCTTATAGTGCCTTCCAGGGAGGAGGGTGATCTTGTAATCCCCCTCGGGGAAGCGAGCTATCCCCTCCCCATGGCTTAGAGTGATAGTGCGGCTGGAGTGGGGTGGTGTAGGCCCTTCAACCTCAACTTCAACTTCAACTTCGAGTTCGACCTCTTGAGGAGGGGAGCTCAGCTCATAAGGCCCATCTGGACCTATCCCGATCAGCTCGATCAAGATAGGTTGGTTCCTGATGAAGACGGCCTTCGGGGGTCGGAAGCGCAGCCCCACTAAGGGAGTGGCTTGGACGATCAAGGTTCCCTCAGGGGAGGAGAGCTCGAATCGGGCCCTTTCCCTTTGATCGCTCCCCTCAGGGAGGATGGGCCGGAGGACTCCCCAAGCTATGGCCCTTATCCAATGCTCCCCGGGCTTCAGCCCCCTCAGCTCCCCTTGATAGGCCTTCAGGGCCGGGTTAAAGCTCAGGATCAGGACGAGACCCTGCCCTTCGCCTCCCCCCTCAGGGATGATGGAGGCCTTCACCTGCAGCTCTTCGACCTCAAGCTCAACCTCGACTTCAACCTCCTCGACCTCCTTCCTTGTCCGTTCCCGATCCGGCATCTCAATCCGCAAGGTCGAGCCGGGTCCGAGCGGCCGTCCGCTATAGAGGACTGTAGCCTTGAGGACGAGAGGGTCATCTTCCCAGATCTGTGAGGGGAAGGACAGGGCAAGTTCCATCCCCTGGAGGACTCTCTCCAGCTCCAGGTCTAACTCGAGCTTGAGAGGGCGAGGTTGGAGCTCCTCTCGCTCCTTCTCCTGGTCCGGTCCTTCAACCGGAACCGGCGGGCTATACCGAGCGATGATAACTCCAAGGGCCTTCTTCACCGCCAGCCAGGGCCTGGAAGCGTTCGTATACTGACCTCCTGTCCCGGCACGCTCGCTGATGGTCCTGAGCAGAGCCGGTTGGAAGGGCCCCAGCCCGAAGGTGTAAACGGGGATCTGCTCAACTGCATATATGGCGAGAGTGTTTAGCAACGCCTCCCTCGAACCGACAGTAACACGGCCATCCGAGATGAGGAGGACCACCGGTTGAAGGCCGGGCTCAAGCTCACTGATCAGCTCAAGGCCCTTGGCCAGAGCTGCGCTAATGTCTGTGGCATCCCTGGATGAGAGGGAGCGACCCTCTAGGAGGGCCTTGACCTTCTCCCTTTTCGGGTCATCGATGACGAGCCATTCCGGGAATATCGCTTTAGCTTCTGAGGCGAACTCGACGAGCTGGAGTCTGGCTCCGTCAGGGATCAGGTCGATCAAGGCCTTAACGATCGCGATCCTCCGACCCCCCGGATCGGCGAGCCACATCGAGGAGCTCTGATCGAGCAACACTAGATAAGCCGTCTCCCCCTCTACTCCTGCCTCCACTCGACTAAGGAGAGGGGCCAGGAGCAGGAGGAGGGGGATGATACACACCGAAAGCAAATACCGCCTATACATCATGCACCTCCTCTCCTTCGTTTGTTAGCTTCTCTTGCCCACTTTCAGGGCTGATAACCTCCTTAACAGCCTCCTCAGCCTCGTCCGCCTGCTGGGAACTACGGTGATTGCAACAGATCCATGACTATGACGAGGACGGGCGGAGACCGACCCCGGCTGCCCTTGCCGGAGCTGGGGCTGGGGCCGCCGGCCAGAGCTGGTGAAGGCCAGCTCCTCCAGATGCTCCCCAAGGTCGATGAGCCGATCAGCAGCGGTCCGCAGCTCATAGGAGAGCGTATCCCCAAGGTAGGCGATCTCGACCCTCCTCCCGTGGCGCTTCAACAGCTCGACGATGGGGTAGAAGTCAGAATCCCCACTGGCCAGGATGAAGGTGTGGGTATAGAGCTCCTCGCCGCGGTCCTCCAGCAGGAGCCGATCGCTGATCTCCGCCTGGAGATGGTGATCGATCCGGCTCTTCAGCTTATGCCCATTCCTCAAAGGCAGGGCCCGCACAGTGAAGCCGCTCAAGGTGAGCGCGAGGTATAAGCGGGCCTTCCGCTCCCTCTCCGCTCCATCCTTGTAGCTGTCGAACCACTGGGAGAGGTTCACTGGCCGGCCAGCGGCCAGCAGGTCCCGGAGCTTCCTGAAGTCGAGCCGAAGGCCAGAACCTGCCTCAGACCGAGGGATGAGGTTCTCCCCATCGATGAAGAGCGCTACCCTCTCATCCGCCCTACCTTCCTCAGCATCGGTCAGGGGTTTAGGATCAGCCTGGCCTAGCTTGTCAGCTAGTTGATCGAGCTTCTCCTGCGCCTCGCTGGAGATAGATTCCCCGAGCTTAGGCATCGATACCTCCTTCCTTAAAACAAAACCTGGAAAGAGAGAGCAGAGGGGGAGAGGCCTCCGCTAAGGCTTCCCCCTCTGCTCTAACCGGCGAGCCTCGCCTGCCGTCCCTCTCCGTTACCCGCTATCGGCTTACTGACATGCTGAAGGGGCCTCCCGGCCCAGCGCGCTCTGGATGAGTGCGCTATAGTAGTGGAAGACCTGGCCGAGGAACTTCCCCAGCTCCACAGGGTCCAGCGATTGGGGCAACTGAGCGCATCCGGCTAGGACTGGAATCGCAAGTGCCAAGACCAAAAAGAGCACCGATATGAGGAGCTTCATCCATACTCACCCCCTTTCCCTTTCCCTTTCGCTTGCCCAAGGGATCTTCAAAAGCTCTAGAGCTCAGATAATCCTCCAGCTCTCGCTGAGTCTCTCGCTTTATCCGGTAGCGGTTGTAAACCTTGGCGCTCTCTTTAATCCGATCGAAGGGCTTGATGGACCAGAACTGGCACGGTCTCCACGGCCTCTTCAGGCCCATACGATCACCCCCTGAAGAAAAGGGAAGGCCCCTGCCATGGCCATGCTATACAGCAAGGACCTCCCCTCCTGGGTCTCTCTTTAAGCTTTAGCCCTTCAGCCAGGTTAGCCAGCCCCGCCACATCGGGGGCAGTCTATCTTTCCTTCTCCGTGGCATTCATGGCACTTCTCCGGCCCGAATACCAGTGTCTCGACCGCCTCAAGAGCGTCTTCTATCCAACCGGCCAGGCTTAGGTCTCCAGACCCTAAGGGTTCATAGCCGCTGCCCCCGCAGTGAGGGCACTCGATCCTCCCTTCACCGCCACATTCGCGGCAAGCCATCTTCCTCACCTCACCTCCTCTCTCTATTTTTTTCATTCATTGATCGATCGACTAGCCCGAGGAGGGCCATAAATATAAAGCAACTTTAAGTGGCAGATGATCCGTTGGTGAGCTTGACTCGCTCAGATTCGCTTCATGACTCAAGAGAACAGGGCTCTCACCATCATGTAGAGCCCGAGCAGGGCGATGAGGAGGGCCCCGAGCGCGACCAAGATGGCCATCATCTCCTCGGGATCACCCTGTCCGTAGGCCACGGCGAAGACCAACAGCGCGGTTATGGGAAGGCCAATAACGAATACGCGGCGGACCAAACGCCCCAGGTGGCCTCCCCGGCCGCGTCCGATCGCCCGGAGGACCACCAATCCTGCCAAGGCAAGCGCACCAAAGTGCACCGGGATCAGCCCTTGCGCGATCGAACCGAGTATGAAGAGCATGATCGTAAGGAGGAAGAGGGTATCCCAGATCCAGCTCCAGCCTATATTCATCTCGCTTCACCCCCTTAGCCTTCCAGGAGGGCCCCGAAGAATGCCCCAAGGAGCCATAAGGTGAGCAAACCGAAGAGCACCCCGAGGCAGATGATCACAATCCAGAGGATGAGATTGACGAGGATGATCGCCAAGCTCGCCGCTAGAGGGAAGGCCCCAGCTGCACCGGCGACCACCTCCCCGAAGGCCGCCCAATGCCACTCCAGCCTGCTAGCCCGCAGCCCCCGAGTGCGCCACACCAACCAGAGATAGGAGAGCAAGGCCAGTAAGTTCAGTCCTAACAGCAAGGGAACACGGTCAGCGACCCAGAAGAGCAGCCCATGCAGAGTCCCTCGGAAGATGAGGAAGAAGTCCGAATCGCTCGCCTCCAATAACCAAGGCAGGGTGAGTAAAAAGAGCAAATGAGCTAAGAGGGCCGCCCCGGCGAACCAGGTGAGGATCCGCAGCTTTGGATCAAAGGGGGCCCGCCACCATTCGTAAGGGACAGACCGCTCAAGGAGCTGGGCTAAGGTGGCTCGTTGGAGCTGAGGCTGGGACCTAGACCCAAGCTTGGACCGCTCCAGGTGAGTCCCCATTTCCCACCTCCTTGCTCCTTAACCCTTGTCCCTCACCTCCTGCCCCTCCTCGCTACTCGGCAGGACAGGGTAGCACCAATGGGCCAAGTAGAACCAGACAGCCAGCTTACCCGCGCGGACGGGCCTCCCAGGTGCGACCACCGCGCCGAGCAATAGGGGATCGACTCCCGGAGAGATCATCGCCAGCACGGCAGTCGCTGCCGCCGTTGCTACTGCCATCCCGAGCCCACCCCCTGCTACCAGAGGGAGAGTTGCGCCTAGCCACAGGCCCGTGCCCAAGGTGCCGAGGTGCCTTGAGGCTCGCTGGACACGAGGTGAAGGGGGGACAAGCTTATCGGAATCGAGGGCCTCACCCTCACGGACGCTTCCCTTCTCGACCTCGTGGACTACATACAGCAGGTCGAACTGCTCGGCTAAGGCCGACCGGCTGAGGCGCTCCAGATACCGCAGGGTATGCCGAGGGATGGGGAAGCCGTCCGGATCATGGAAGAGCGGGTCCTCCGCCAGGTTGCAGAAGACATAGTCGTAGTGCCGCCCTCGGGTATGGAGCCGCCAGCCGGCAAACAGGGGCGCAATCG
Source organism: Candidatus Latescibacterota bacterium (assembly GCA_012962735.1). Classification (GTDB taxonomy): domain Bacteria; phylum Latescibacterota; class 4484-107; order B68-G9; family B68-G9; genus B68-G9. The sequence continues at coordinate 769 of DTXA01000225.1, read as the reverse complement.
CCACAGGGAAGATAGGCAACCCCTCCGCTCGAGCGCTCCGGACGATCCGCTCAGCCCGCTCGCGCAGCTTCGGGGAAAGGACTCCCTGACCCTGAGATCCACCGGCAGCGACCGGATGGAGCCCCACCGGGATGAGCGCCTCTTCAGGGCGCACCGCCGTTCCTGCCTCTCGCCAGAGGGCGGTCAGCCAGCTCCCCTCTCCGATCAGCCCCGGCTCCGGCCGCTGTTCGATCTTCACTTCCGCTTCCATCGCTTTATCACCTCCTTTCAATTCGATGATAATCTATCCCAATTGCCTATCATCGGGCCGGCACGGTGGGCCTCTCCCCTGCCCTGTATTCCCCCACCTTGAGCCGTTCCGTTCCTCAGCCGCAGTTCGGACAAGGTTGACCCCCGCAGGCATAAAGCAGTAGCAGGTCCTACAGCAGCGGCACTCATGGAAGCGGAGAACCCCCACCGGAGGGCTCCCCTTTGCTTCCTCTCTTATTGCCCTTCCCGGCCCTGACCTGAAAAGTGCAACGCTATCCTACACGGCCGACCTCTCATCACCGGGGGTTATAAAGCAACCTTGAGTGGCAAATACCTCCAGAGGCCTTCCTCTCAGGCTGGGTAAGCCTCTTGGTCCTATGGTGGGGATGAATGGAAGAGAAAAAAACGGAAAAAGGAAGGGACAGGTGGCAATCGGTGAGGGTTTCCCTCTCGCTATTCCCGGCCCGGCGCTAGCATCCCAATATATGTGCTTTGGTCATATAGGGCCAAAAACCCTCTT
>DTXA01000224.1 GCA_012962735.1 Candidatus Latescibacterota bacterium | reverse complement strand
GTGGTCTCCTGGAAGGAGGCGGCCGAGATGAAGCTCTCGGTCATCAGCGACGCCTTCGATATCCCCAATAGCACACGCTGGGCTATGGCGGGCGTGCCACCTCTGGCCTTGATCCTCTCGTTCTCGTCCTGGAAGCGGGTTTTATCCACCAGCTCCCCCTCCAAGAAGTTCGTATCCCCAGGGTCCACCACCCGCTCCTTCTGCATCATCTGGCGCACGATGATCTCTATATGCTTATCGTTTATGCGCACGCCCTGAAGTCGATACACCTCCTGTATTTCGTTTACCAGATACTCCTGCACTTTGTTCGCCCCGAGGATCCGCAAGATGTCGTGGGGGTTCACCGCCCCCTCCGAAAGCTTGTCCCCAGCCTGCACCCGGTCTCCGCTGTGCACTAGCAAATGTTTTCCATAGGGGATCAGGTACTTACGCTCCTCCCCATCCTCCCCGATCACCCTTATCTCCCGGGCGCCCCGCACCTGTCCTCCCACCTGCACCGTGCCATCTATCTCCGAGACTACGGCCGGCTCCTTGGGCCTTCGTGCCTCGAACAGCTCGGCCACCCGGGGGAGCCCACCTGTTATGTCCCTGGTCTTGCTGATCTCCCGGGGGGTCTTAGCCAACACTTCCCCAGGCCCCACCCGATCTCCATCCCACACCTGAAGCCTGGCTCCCACGGGGAGGATGTAATTGCGGATCCTGTTTCCCTCTTCCGTCAGTATCTCGATCCTGGGGGATATAGAACGGTCCCTGTACTCCACGATCACCCATTGTCTCGCCTGGTTGACCTCGTCGAACTCCTCCCGGACCGTCTTCCCATCCAAGATGTCCACGAACCGCACGATGCCCCCGTGGTCCGTCAGGATGGGGTTATTGTAGGGGTCTCTGCGGTACAGAACCGAGCCTTCTTTCACCTCCTGACCGTCCTCCACCATCAGCTCGGCCCCGTATGGCATCTGGTACCGGCCCCGCACTACCCCCTGGTCGTCCACGACCTCGACCTGCCCGTTCCTCCCCACGACCACCACCTGCCCATCTTCCCTCTCGACCAGGCGCATGTTCTGGAACCGGAGCGTCCCGGATATCCTGACGGTTATTGTCTCCTGTTCCGCGATGCGGGAGGCAGTGCCCCCCACGTGGAAGGTTCTCAGGGTCAATTGGGTACCAGGCTCCCCGATGGACTGGGCCGCTATGATCCCCACCGCCTCCCCGATGCTCACCATCTTACCGGTAGCTAAGTTCCTGCCGTAACACCTCGCGCAGACTCCATGCCTCGCCTCACATGTAAGCACCGAGCGGATCGAGACCGTCTCTATCCCGGTCTGCTCTATGCGCCCAGCCGCTTCCTCGGTGATCTCCTCCCCCGCGGGGACCAGTATTTCCCCGGTTGCCGGGTCCACCACGTCCTCTAAGGCCACCCTTCCCAAGATCCGCTCAGAGAGCGGCTCCACCACCCGATCCTCCTCCTTTAGCGCCCCCATCTCTATGCCCCGGACCGTCCCGCAGTCCTCCTCTGTCACCACCACGTCCTGGGCCACGTCCACCATCCGCCTGGTCAGGTACCCCGCCTCCGCTGTCTTCAGGGCCGTATCCGAAAGGCCCTTCCGGGCGCCGTGGGAGGAGAGGAAGTACTCCAAAACCGAAAGCCCCTCCTTAAAGGAAGCCGTGATCGGGGTCTCTATGATCTCGCCGCCCGTGATCCTCCTCTGGGGCTTAGTCATAAGCCCCCGCATCCCACCCAACTGGCTCACGTTTTCCTCGCTCCCCCTGGCTCCGGAATCGTGCATCATGAACACCGGGTTGAAACCATCGTCGGCCTGGCGGAGCTTCTCAAACAGCACCTTCGTCACCTCGGTGCGGGTGTGCGTCCACACATCTATGACCTTATTGTACCGCTCACCGTCGGTTATGACGCCCCTCTTGTACTGCTGGTGGATGGCCTCCACCTGCCTGAGGGCCTCCTGGATCAGCCGTTCCTTCTCCTCCGGCACTATAACGTCGTCCACTCCTATGGTAAGTCCCGACAATGTAGCGTACTTATAACCTATGGACTTCAGCTTGTCCAAGAACTCCACCGTGCGTTGGTTCCCGTGCCTCCAGTAAAGTTGTAATACGATCTCCTGGATACGCTTCTTGTTCAACAGCTCGTTGACGAACCCGAACCCCTTGGGCAGAAGCTCGTTGAACAGCAACCTCCCCACCGTGGTCTTCACCATCTGTCCATCGATCCTCACCCAGATGTCGCTGTGGAGGTCTACGACCCCATAATCGTGCGCTAAGATCGCCTCCTGGGGGTTGGCAAACCGTTTCCCCGAGCCCTTCCCCCCCGGCCGCATCTTCGTGAGGTAGTAACACCCAAGCGCTATGTCCTGAGGGTTCGCCACCACGATGGGGGCTCCATTGGCCGGAAGCAAGATGTTCTGGCTCGATAGCATCAACACCGAGGCCTCTATTTGAGCTTCAAACGAAAGCGGCACGTGCACCGCCATCTGGTCCCCGTCGAAGTCCGCGTTGAAAGCGGCGCACACTAAAGGATGTATCTGGATCGCCTTCCCCTCGATCAGCACCGGCTGGAAGGCCTGGATGGAGAGCCGATGAAGCGTCGGAGCTCGGTTGAGGAGCACCAGGTGGTCCCTGATGATCTCTTCTAAGACGTCCCACACCTCCGAACGCTCTCGCTCTATCATCCTTTTGGCGCTCTTGGCGGTCTGCGCGATCCCCTTCTCCACCAACCTGTGGATCACAAAGGGCTTGAAAAGCTCCAAAGCCATCGTCTTGGGAAGGCCGCACTGGTAGAGCTTAAGTTCCGGCCCCACCACGATGACCGCACGACCCGAATAGTCCACCCGCTTGCCCAGAAGGTTCTGGCGGAACCTCCCCTCCTTGCCCCTGAGCATGTCACTCAAGGACTTCAGCGCCCTGTTGCCCTCCCCCCGCACCTCCTGGCCCCTGCGACCGTTGTCTAAGAGGGCGTCCACCGCTTCCTGCAACATCCGCTTTTCGTTGCGAAGTATGACCTCCGGCGCCTGGAGCTTCATAAGCTTTTTAAGGCGGTTGTTCCGGTTGATAACCCTCCGGTAAAGGTCGTTCAAGTCAGAGGATGCGAACCTCCCCCCCTCTAACGGCACCAGGGGCCGAAGGTCCGGCGGGACCACCGGGATGGCCTCCAAGATCATCCACTCCGGCCGGTTGCCCGACTGCCTGAAGGCCTCCACAACCCTAAGTCTCTTCAGCAGCTCCTGTTTGCGCTGGGCCGAGGTTTCCACTTTCACCCTCGCCCGCAGCTCGGCCGAGAGGTCCTCGATATCTAGCTCCACCAAAAGCTCCCTGATGGCCGGCGCCCCCATCTCCGCCCGGAAGATATATCCCCCCTCCCGCAGCTCCTCCACCTCCTCCTCGGTCAACACCTGCTTCTTCTCCACGGGGGCGTCTCCGGGGTCCACCATCACATATGCCTCATAGTACAACACCCGTTCTAAGTCTCCCATCGATATATCGAGCAGGTACCCGATCCTGCTGGGGATCACCTTCCAGTACCATATGTGCGCCACAGGAACGGCAAGCTCTATGTGCCCTATCCTCTCCCGCCGCACCTTAGCCTGGGTGACCTCCACACCACAACGGTCGCAGATAACCCCCCGGTACCGGATGCCCTTGTACTTCCCGCACTGGCACTGCCAGTCCTTCGTGGGGCCGAATATCCGCTCGCAGAAGAGGCCATCCCTCTCCGGCCTGTACGAGCGGTAATTGATGGTCTCCGGCTTGGTGACCTCCCCGTGCGACCAGCTCCGGATGACCTCAGGAGAGGCCAACTGCACCTTGATCCAGTCGAAGTCCTTCCCTCTGGGCTCCGCTACGTTCATAGCAGATCCCTCCTTATATGGCCCCAAAAAAGTATCCGAGCGAAGCGAGGAACTTTTCGGGGCTAAGATTAAGCACGCCATTCTCCCTGATCGTCTCCCAATATAACATCTATCCCCAGCCCCTGCATCTCCCTCACGAGCACTTTGAACGCCTCCGGCACCCCCGGCTCGGGGGGGTTCTCCCCCTTCACCAGCGCCTCGTAGGTCCTGGCCCGGCCCATGACGTCGTCGGATTTAACCGTCAACATCTCCTGGAGCGTATACGCCGCCCCGTAGGCCTCCAGAGCCCAAACCTCCATCTCCCCGAACCGCTGGCCCCCGAACTGGGACTTCCCTCCGAGGGGCTGTTGGGTCACCAGAGAATACGGACCTATGGCGCGGGCGTGAATCTTGTCCGCGGCTATGTGGATGAGTTTCATCATATAGATGTATCCGACAGTCACCGGACGATCGAACGGTTCCCCTGTCCTTCCGTCGTAAAGCACCGTCTTCCCGTCCTCCGGAAGCTCGGCTTCCCGCAGCACCTCCTTGACCTCATCGATCGTCGCCCCTGCGAACACCGGGGTGGACACCCGGATGCCGAGCTTCCGAGCGGCCCATCCTAAGTGCGTCTCCAAGATCTGTCCTAAGTTCATCCGGGAGGGCACCCCCAACGGGTTCAGCACAATATCCACAGGGGTCCCATCCGGCAGGTACGGCATATCCTCCTCCGGCACGATCTTGGCCACCACCCCCTTGTTCCCATGCCGTCCCGCCATCTTGTCGCCGACCATAATCTTACGCTTCCGAGCCACATAGACCTTGACGATCTGGAGCACGCCCGGGGGCAGCTCGTCCCCGTGCTGTATCTTCTCGACCTCCGCATCCACCTCCTCCTGAACCCCTTTGATCAACTCTTCGGACAGTCGTATTACCTCTTCTACCCTGCCGTCCACCTGGCCGTCCTGAGTCCAGTGCCCCTCCGGCCGCACCATATCGAAATCCACATCTTTCAAGAATCCCTCGTCCAGCTCCTGCCCCTCCCTGGCGACCACTCTCCCTTCCGGGTCCTTCCACACCCCGGACCTCCTCCCCCGCAGCAGCTTCCTCAAAAATCCGTCCCGGTCCTCCCGGATGCGGGCGATCCTTTCCTCTCCCTTCTGGCGCACCTCAGCTATGCGCTCCCTGTCCTGCATACGGGTGTGCTCGTCCCTTGCCTTGCGGGAGAAGAGCTTCGTCTCCACCACCACCCCGTCCATCCCGGGAGGGACCCTGAGGGAAGTGTCCCGCACGTCTCGGGCCTTCTCACCGAAGATCGCCCTCAGGAGCCGTTCCTCAGGGGTGGGCTCCACCTCCCCCTTCGGCGTCACCTTCCCGACCAATATGTCACCGGGATGCACCTCAGCTCCGACCCGTATTATCCCCCGTTCGTCCAGGTTACGCACCGCGTCCTCGCCAACGTTCGGGATCTCCCGGGTCAGCTCCTCCTCCCCCCGTTTGGTGTCCCGCACCTGGAGCTCGAACTCTTCGATGTGCACCGAGGTGAACACGTCGTCCCGGCAAAGGCGTTCCGAAATCACGATGGCATCTTCAAAGTTATACCCCTCCCATGGCATAAACGCCACGAGCACATTGGCTCCTAAGGCCAGCTCCCCTGCCTCCGTGGCAGGTCCATCGGCCAACACGTCTCCCCGCTCCACCCTGTCGCCGAGCCGCACTAAAGGTCTCTGGTTTATGCATGTTCCGGCGTTGGACCGGGAGAACTTGACGAGCTTATAGGCACGGTAGGGAGAACGCCCCAGGAGGAAGGGGTCCTGAGGGTCTCTGTCCTCCCGGACCACGATCTCGTCCGCTGTCACCCGAACCACCTCGCCCGGGGCCTCCGCTAACACCACCGCCCGGGAATCCCTGGCCGCCTTTTCCTCGATCTCGGTCCCCACTAAGGGGGCCTCAGGCTTCAGGAGGGGGACAGCCTGACGTTGCATGTTCGACCCCATCAAAGCCCGGTTCGCATCGTCGTGCTCTAAAAACGGTATCAGGGAAGTTGAGACGCTCACAAGCTGGCCCGGGGAGACGTCCATGAAGTCGACCTCCTCGGCCGGAACCAATGGGAACTCCCCCTTGCGTCGGGCCCGGACGTACCTGTTCTTAAAGGTCCCGTCCGGGTTGAGGGGTGCGTTGGCCTGAGCTATGGTGTACTTATCCTCCTGGTCCGCCGTCAGGTACACGATCTCGTCCGTCACCCGCCCGTCCACCACCTTCCGGTAGGGAGTCTCTATGAACCCGAACTCGTTCACCCGGGCATAGAGGCTCAGCGAGGAGATCAGACCGATGTTCGGTCCTTCGGGGGTCTCTATGGGACAGATCCTGCCGTAGTGGGTATGGTGCACGTCCCTGACCTCGAACCCAGCCCTCCTCCTGGTCAACCCCCCAGGCCCCAGAGCCGAAAGCCTCCGCTTGTTCGTTAGCTCCGCCAATGGGTTCGTCCCGTCCATAAACTGCGAAAGCTGGCTCGTGGCGAAGAAGGATTGTACCACCGCTGAGACCGTCCTAGCGTTGACGAGGTCGTGCGGGGTAGGATTCTCTATCTCTCTCAAGCTCAAGCGCTCCCGTACGCTCCTGGCCATACGTGTCAGGCCCACCAAGAACTGGTTGGCCAGCTGTTCCCCCACCGTGCGCACCCGGCGGTTTCCTAAGTGGTCTATATCGTCTGTTGTACCCTTTCCCTCCCAAAGGGTAAGCAGATAGTTCAATATGGCTATGAAATCCCTCGGGTCCAGGGTGGTATGCTCCAAAGGAATATCCAGCTCAAGCCGCCTGTTGATCTGATACCGTCCCACCACCCCGAGATCGTACCGCTTGGGGTTGAAGAACAGCGATTCGAAGAACCTCTTCGCCATCTCCACGCTCGGGGGCTCCCCAGGCCTCAGGAGGTTGTAAATTCTGTAAAGAGCCTCCCTCTCGCTCCTGGTGGGGTCCTTCCGGAGGGTGTTCCAGATGACCAGGGTCCTATCCCCCTCCTTTTTGATCTCCACCACAGCAACCCGCTCCACCCCGGTCTCCCGGAGGGCTTGTAAGTGTTCCTCGGCGAACTGCTCCAGGGCTTGTACCAGCACCTGACCCTCCGGCCCGACCACCGGTTCCACAGCGACTTGGCCTACCAGCTCAGGCCCGACTGGCACCTCCCGCACCTCCGAAAACAGCTCCAATATCTCCCGGTCGGACGAGTACCCCAGAGCCCTCAGGAGCACTGTGGCCGGCAGCTTCCGCTTCCGCTCTATGTGCACGAACAGCACGTCGTGTACGTCCAGCGAGAACTCCACCCAGGAGCCCCTATACGAGATCACCCTGGCCGAATACAGCGGCTTCCCGTTGGGATGGATCGTATCGCTGAAGAAAACCCCCGGCGAACGGTGGAGCTGTCCCACCACCACCCGCTCGACTCCGTTGATGATGAAAGTTCCCTTCTCCGTCATCAACGGGATGTCCCCTAAGAACACAGCCTGCTCTATGGCCTCCCGGACCTTAAATTCCTTCTCGTCCGGCTCCCGGAAGACCAACCGCAGCTTGGCCCTCAGGGGGGCCTGATAAGTCATCCCCCGTTCCTTACACTCCTCCACGCTGTACTTCGGCCTGCCTAAGGAATAGGAGACGAACTCCAGAGCGTACTGCTCCGAGACATCGGTGACCGGGAAGACGACCTCAAACACAGCCTGAAGCCCGATCTTCCTGCGGCGTTCCGGCGGCACGTTCAGCTGCAGGAACTCCTCCCAGGACTTCAACTGCATCTCCAAGAAGTCCGGCATATCCACCACTGAACGGAGCTTAGCGTACGACCTGCGGGGCACCCTATGAGGCATAACCCTCACTCTCCTTACCTCAGCTCTACCGTAGCCCCCACCTCTTCCAGCCTGGCCTTGGCCTCCTCCGCTTCCTCCTTAGACACCCCCTCTCGGACCGGCTTAGGGGCCTCGTCAACTAACGCCTTAGCCTCCTTCAACCCCAACCCTGTCAGCTGCCGCACCACTTTGATCACCTGGATCTTCTTATCCCCGACCTCCTTAAGTACTACATCGAAGGTGGTCTTCTCTTCCTCAGCCGCCTCCTCTGGGGCGGCCGCAGGGGCGGCTGCAGGCGCGGCCACAGGAGTCGCTACCGCGGCAGCGCTCACCCCGAACTTCTCCTCCAACGCCTTCACCAATTCCGCAAGTTCCAGGACAGTAAGCTGCTCGATCGCCTGGACGATCGCTTCCACCTTGCCCTGCTCTGCCATCCGTCCTCCCTTGCTACTTATGTCCTTCCCTACGGGCGACGACATCCAACACCAATACAAGCTTGCACAGCAGGCCCGAAAGCGCCCACATCAGACCTGTCAGAGGGGCCTGTATTCCCCCCATCGCCTTCGCCACCAACTCATTCCTCGGGGGAAGGGCCGCAAGATCTGGCACACGTTCCGGGGGGAAACTCCTCCCCTCCACGAAGGCCGTCTTTATATCCATCTCGGGGAACTCCCGGACGAAGTCCACCAGCACCCTCGCCGGGGCCACTCCGTCCTCCGAAAGGGTGAAAGCCACCCCCGACGGCCCCTCGAAGGCCCGGGCCAGCTCCGAAAGCCCGGCCCGCTCTGCGGCCAATCGGGCCAGGGTATTGCGCACCACCCTATATCCGCCTCCCGAAGCCTTCAACCTCCTACGTAGCTCCGTCATCGTCGCCACGTCCAGCCCTCGGAAGTCCGTCAGGTATATTCCTCGGGCGTTCGCAAATAGCTCCCTGAGCTCTTCCACCGCTGCCGCCTTCTCCGGCTTCGGCATCTCTACATCTCCTCGTTCACTAGGGGGCCTCAAAAAGTATCGGAGGGCTATAAAGAGGTTATTTTTGGGACATATCCCTAAACCCCCAAAGAGGCCCGGTCCACCTTGATCCCAGGGCTCATAGTGGAACTTATGCTCACTGAGCGCACATAGGCCCCCTTAACAGTGGCCGGCCGTGCCCGCAGGACCGCATCCACAAAAGCCCTGCAGTTCTCCACTATGTGGTCCTCCGGGAACGAAAGCTTTCCCACCGGGGCGTGCACGTTCCCCCCCCGGTCCGCTCGGAACTCCACCCTTCCGGCCTTGGCCTCCCGTACCGCACGGCCCACCTCCCGGGTGACGGTCCCGGTTCTAGGGTTCGGCATAAGGCCCCTGGGCCCCAAAATACGGCCCAGCCTTCCCACCATACCCATCACGTCCGGCGTGGCGATCGCCACATCGAAGTCCAGCCATCCCTCCTGGATCTTCTGCGCCAGGTCCTCCGTCCCCACGCAGTCAGCTCCGGCCTCTAAAGCCTCCCTCTCCGCATCCCCTTTGGCGAACACCAGCACCCGCATCGGCTTACCAGTCCCGTGCGGTAAAACCACCATCCCTCGCACCGTCTGGTCGGCTCGCCTCGTGTCCACCCCCAACTGCATGGCCATCTCCACTGTCTCGTCGAAGCTGGCGTGGGGTAGTTCCTTAAGAAGTCGCACCGCCTCCTCTAAGGGGTACTCCCGAGAGCGGTCTATGTGGGCCAGCTGCTCCCTGTACCGCTTTCCCCGTTGTGCCATATGCATCTCCATAGTATAGTTTGGGACCCCCGAAGAGCCCTTCTTTTAGAGCTTTTCGGGGTTATCATCCCTACTCCACCACGATCCCCATACTTCTGGCCGTTCCCAAAACCATCTGCACGGCCGCATCCTCGTCCGTGGTGTTCAAATCCGGCATCTTCGTGCGGGCGATCTCCCTGATCTGCTCCATCGTCACCTTCCCCACCTTCTGCCTGTTCGGCTCCCCCGAGCCCTTCTCTACCCCGGCGGCCCGCTTGAGCAACACCGAAGCCGGGGGCGTCTTGGTCACAAACGAAAACGATCTGTCAGCATATATCGTGATCACCACCGGTATGATGATAAGCCCTGCCTGCCCCTGCGTCTGGGCGTTGAAAGCTTTACAGAACTCCATTATGTTCACCCCATAAGGCCCCAACGCAGGTCCCACAGGAGGTGCAGGGGTGGCGCTCCCCGCCGGGATCTGGAGCTTGACAGTAGCCACTACTTTCTTAGCCACGGACTCCTCCTGGCATTTCCGGCATCACCTTTTCCACCTGCAATACGTCCAACTCGACCGGCGTAGGCCGCCCGAAGATGCTCACCATCACCCGCACTTTATGGCGCTCCGAATACACCTCGTCCACAGTTCCGGTGAAGTTTTTAAAAGGGCCGTCCACCACCTTAACCAGGTCCCCCTCCTGAAATGGCAACCCAGAGGCAGCCTTCCCCTGTCCTCCCTCCATCCTCGTCATGATGGACTTTACCTCTTCGTCCCTCAGGGGATGGGGAGCCTTCTTAGGCCCTACGAAGCTCGTGACACCCGGAACGCTGGAGATGAAATGTTGGGTGTCCTTGTCTAACACCATTTCCACCAATACATAACTGGGGAACAATTTCCGCTTAGTGGTAACCTTCTTTCCATCTCGCATCTCCACCACTTCCTCTACCGGGACCACCACTTGTCCTATCCTATCGGCGACTCCCGAGGAAGGGGCCATATTCTCTATATATTGTTTGACCTTATGTTCGTGTCCGGAATAGGTATGCACCACATACCAACGCTTGCCCATAGCCTATATCTCCGGATAGGGTCCCAAAAAGTTCTCCGCTTCGAGACTTCTTGAGCGTATATCCCTCTCACCCGCCGTAAATCGCCCGAAACAGGAAAGTTAATAGTCTATCCACCAACCCTATGAAGACAGCCAGGATCAGGGAGAGCGCCAGAACGGCCACCGTAGACCCGATGAGCTCCTCTCTCGTGGGCCAGGTCACATTGGACAGCTCGTTCTGTACCTCCCGGAGGAACTGTATGGTCTTCCTAAACATATCCTTCGTCGGACAAAAATGGCAGGCCAGGGGGGATTCGAACCCCCAACCCCCGGATTTGGAGT
>DTXA01000223.1 GCA_012962735.1 Candidatus Latescibacterota bacterium | reverse complement strand
TGGGGGCCGCCACCTCCCCGTCGGGCTCGATGAACCGGATATAGGGATTGGTCGCAAGCTCAGGGAGGGCCTCCTCGGGGAGCTGGGCTAGGATTACGTTTATAAACCTATAGCGGTGCTCGACCTCCCCTGCGAACAACCGGATGACGGCCTGCTCCACTATCCGCTTATTATCCTCCGGGGAGAGAAGGGGTCCCTCTCTCAAGCCGATGAGCACCCTCTGCCCGGCGGCGGATCCGGTTACACCGGTGAAGAGCTGGAAAACGATCAATAACCCCGCCCATATCGAGATTAAGCGGCGATCCATGCCCCGATGCTAGCGGAAGAGGGCATTAAAGGGCAAATTCGATCAATCCCCTACCTCGATCATAAGCGGCGCGGATTCCACCGGCTCTGCGGCCGTGAGCAGGGCGAGCACTTCATAACTCCCCGGAGGGACGGAATTGCCGGCGCTGTCCACCTGAGGCCAACGGGCTCCGAAGGCGAGGGACTCACCGGGCTTCAGGACCACCTCGGTGAAGACCTGGAGGAAGTATTTGCCACGCGACCACTGCCAGATCACCCGCCCATCCTGTTTGACCAGGAGATCAAATCTCCGGCTGGAGGAGAAGATGAAATGCGCCGCTATGGAGCCGATATTGATCACCTCGAACTTCAAGGGGACCGGTTCTCCCGCCGGATAGGACTCCTTCTCTGTCCACAACACCAGCTTGAGCCCGTCGAGCTCCTTCACCGCCTCATGCCCCTCGAGAGGGGCTTCTTTCACTCTAATCATCAGGTGCGGTGATTCCAGGCGATACCCCTCCGGCTCGAAGGCGGCGGATACCTCATACTCCCCCGGTGGAACAGGATTACCGGTGTTATCCACCTGGGGCCATGTGAGCTCATAGGTGAGGGAGTCTCCCGGCTCGAGGATGAGCTCGTCGATCACCTGGAGGAACTTCCTGCCATGGGACCACTGCCAGATGAGGATACCGTCGCGCTCGACCAAGATGTCGAACCTCTTGCTGGAGGAGAAGGTGAAATGTAAGGCCGTCCCTCCCGTGTTGGTTATCACGAATGTTAGAGTGACGGGTTCTCCAGGCTCATAAGCCGCTCTATCCGCCTGGAGTGCCAGCTCGAGGCCCTCCAGCTCGATCGGCGGCTCGTCCCCCAC
>DTXA01000222.1 GCA_012962735.1 Candidatus Latescibacterota bacterium | reverse complement strand
GAGAAGCCATGAAACATGGCGCGATGAAGGTAAAGGTATTTGTCACGGCCCTGTGCGCCGCCCTCTTTGCCCTGGCCGGCTTCGGCGTGGCACTGGGGCAGGAGAAGATCGGCAACCTGGTCTTCAAGGCCATGGACGAGCTTCACAGGACCTCTCAAGACCTTATGGGTAATCTGAAAAAGGCGGTGGCCAGACGCAAGGCGGCCGTTTCTGACCGGGAGGCCGTGAAGAAGCAATACAAAAGGGCCAAAAGGGGCACCCTGGACAAGAAGGAACTCCACGCCGCCCTGGCTTATGCTGAGGCCAAGGTGCTTGCCGCCATGGAGGAGGAGGCAACCCTCATCAGGGATAGCGCGAAAGACGCGCTAGGGATCCTTTACAGGCTCTTGGACTCCGTCTCTTCAGAGGGGGCTGAGACAGGCGCCGGCATCGCCAAGGCCCTGGAGGAGGCCATGAGGCTGCGCCTGGAGGCCGGAAAATCCCTGTTCAGGTCCATGGCCCAGTACGGCGACAAGATAACCGATCCGGTCATCAACTCAAAGCTCAACGCAGCCTACGACACCTACCGCATGCTCTCCGATTACCTGAAGCACATGGGAGAAGGCCGACATGGAAAGCGCGCCTCACGACTGGCCTTGAGACAGAAGATAATGGAGCTTATTGACCGGTTCAACGTCCTGTACGCCAAGACGGACATGGTCAAGTCCATGCTCGCGGACAACGCGATGCGTCTCAAGATGATCACCGAGGTGGCCGCCACTGAGGCGGCCTTTTTGGCCCTTTCAGCCAGCAACGAGGCGGTAGAGCGTTTCTCCGCTGATCTGGTATGGCCCTTGATGGAGGCCCTTGAGGGATCTGATGAGACCCTTGATGTGCTGATGGAGGGAGTCCATGAGAGGCCCAAAGGCCGTGGAGTGGGTGCAGGGCGGGTTCAAAAATGGAGGGACCCCAAATTCTAAGAGAGGAGGTGGAGGTATGAAAAGGGTACTGATTTGTCTTTTCCTTTTGCTGGTTGCCTCCCAGGCCGTAGCGGCCGATTGCCGCTCCGACAGGATAGTTCAAAGGTGGCTTGAGGAGAGGGACAGGGCCGCACAACACGTGGTGCGGACCTGGGCCAGGGGCGCCCCCCTGGAGGAGATCGCCCCCGGTCTGGCCGTGATGCTCTCAAACGAGATCTATGTATGCAGCAAGTGCAGGGGACAGGAAGACTTTCTGCGGGAAAACCTCATCCTGCTCGGCGCAGGGTCTGAACCAAAGGTGGAGACCGTCCCGGCAATAATCCTGGAGCGCATGCTCGGCACGGACCTCCTTTCCCCCTGGAAACAGTTCCCCTTTGCTGCAAAAGAGGAGATGGTGAAAAGATGAGGATGAAGCCCATCCTGAGAGACAGGCGGTGGAGCAAGGCCGAGATGTGCATCGCCCTGGCGGCCCTGGCGGTGCTTGCGGCGGAGGTGGTGGTCATTGTCTTGCTAGAGCAGGAGGCCGGCAGGATCCTAGCCGGCATGTTGCACTCCCTGAGCGCCGCCCTGATCAGCGCCCTTGGCCGCCTCTGGAGGTGGTCCTATAAGATGGTGGGCCCCATGCTCATTCCCCTGTTGGCCCTAACGGCCGTGGAGCTGTGGGCAGTGGCCAGTTTGATAAGGTGTTGGAGGGCGGGTTGGAGCGGTGAGGAGGTTCAGAGGCAATACAAGGCCCTTGGAATCATTGAAGGGGTCTCGCCCGGCTTCGGGTTCCTCGGGACCTGCATCTCGCTGATGTTCACCATGCATCGCATGGATCCGAGCCTCACTCAGGCCGCCATGCTCAAGACACTCCTGGAGAACTCCTCCAGCGCCTTCGGCTCGACCGTCTACGGGATCTCATTGGCGATCGCGGCCTTTCTCTGCCTGGAACTTTTCAGGGGGTTTCTGATCAAGCCGGGGCAGCAGAAGGGAGTTGATAGAGGGACGGCGAAGAATTATGGCCAGGCAACACCCATGAACCTCATAAGAAAGGAGATCAGGGATGCGCGGGATACTCGGGGCAGACGTCTTCATCAACCTCCTTCTGGTCTTCATCATCACCACCGGCCTTCTGTTGATGAACACCAACAAGGAGGGGAAGCGGGGAGGGGCTGAAGGCCGTGAGGAGGATCTGCCCAAGATCGATCTGCCCAAAGGGTCTCAAGGGACTCTGCCTGCCGGGAGGGCAGGGAATCGGGTGACCCTCTCGGTGAGAAAGGCGGGCGAGTCGGTCCAGTATTTCATAGAAAACAGGCCTGTCAGATACGAGGAGCTGGTCTCAACACTCCAATCCAGGAGGATCTCTTCACTCAGGGTGCGCTTCGATGAGCGTCTATTGTACAGGGATTACGTCCGCATACTGAACCTGTGCAAAGAGGTGGGGATCAGCGAGATAATCAATGTGTACACAAGCCGCAAGCAAAGGAGGGGGCGATGAACATGGTGATCAGAATAACAGTCGTGT
>DTXA01000221.1 GCA_012962735.1 Candidatus Latescibacterota bacterium | reverse complement strand
TAATACAACCAATGCACTTGAAGGCGGAGTATTCTCTCACATGAAAAATATGATAAGTCTACATAGAGGATTGAGTAAAAGTATGAAGTTGAATTTGGTTGATTATTATTTGGTGAATTATATGAAAAAGTAATGAATTATGCACCCATATTTTTAATTAAGTCTCTTTTTTGATATAGAGTAGGGTGAACGTATATCTACTACCTTCTTCAACAATTTTGTGTATTAGACTATATGGATTTTTCATTTTGTGTCCTTAAATTTGATAATTTTAGTTCATATATGATTAGATAATATCATTTATAATATTAAAAGTAAATTCATAAACAATAACTTTAACTCGATTCTGATAAAATACTATTATAAATGATAGGTTGAAGGTTCAAAATATGGTTTATTTGATAATGTTTTTATAAATTCTCAAGATTTTGGAACTTACTTAACAAAGGATATTGGTCGTTTGGGCGGCCCTCGGCGGGAAGCTACCGGAGGTCGTGTCGCTTATGGGCACGAAGGCTGGGGCGCTCATAGCAGCGGAGGGTGTCCTCGCATCGCTTTTGGGGCACCTGGCTTATTACTATGCTTTAAAGTACGGAGAGGCATCGAAGGTGGTCCCAGCCGCCTCTTCGTTCCCGCTGTTCGCCCTGATCCTGGCGGTCATCCTCTTGGGGGAGCGACCTTCGTGGGATAAAGTCTTAGGCGTGGCCTTGATCGTGGGTGGCGTCCTCCTCCTCAGGAGGTGAGACCCTCATAGCTTTATAGCCTCAATCAGATACTTTTTGGGGCCCCTGAGGTCTTCAGCTGGCTTTTATTAGACCTTAAAAAGTGAACGATCATTTCTTGGAGATATGTGGAGGGGGTGCCTATGAGGTACATGTTTCCGATAGCCTTGGTCTTGGTGGTCGGATGTGGCGGGAAGGGTGGGACGATGAGACCGGGCGTGCCGGAGGACGGAAGGATATTCTTGGACAACCGCACGGAGTTCACCATAACGGCCTCCTACTTCGGCGAGGAGGGAGGTACGGTAGAGACTGTAGTGGAGGCTCATCAGAAAAAGGAGATATCCCGGGCTCCGCTGAAGGGTGGCACTGAGGTAAAGGTGCACCTTAAGAGCACCCGGGAGGCAGGGGGGTTCGGACCTCAGATACCCGAGACGGACGTGGAGGTCACGGTGGACGGGAACATCGTCATAGTCGTATATCGGGTAGGGATCTACGGCAATCCCAGGGCTTGGGAATACTATGTTATCACTCAATAGCTTAAGGAAGGAAACGGCGCTCCGCAGCTGGAAGGTCTTGGAAGGCTTGGGAGGAACTTACGCTCGGGCGCTTTACAGGGCCGTGGGGTTCGACGACGAGGCCCTGAGGAGACCTCTTATAGCCGTGGTCAACTCCTGGAGCGAATTTGTGCCCGGGCACACCCATCTGCGCCGCTTGGCCGGATATGTGCGAGAGGGAATCAGGGCTACAGGTGGCACGCCGGTGGAGTTCAACACCGTGGCGGCCTGTGACGGGATCGCCCAGGGCGTGGGGATGCACTATATCCTCCCCCTGCGAGATGTCATAGCCGCTTCGGTAGAGCTTACAGTGGAGGCACACCAGTTCGACGGGATGGTCTGTCTTTGCACCTGCGACAAGATCGTCCCCGGAATGCTCTTAGCGGCTGCGAGGCTCGACCTGCCGACGATCTTCGTGACCGGCGGGGTGATGTCTCCTCGTCGAACCAAGGACGGATGGCTCGTGGCCAGCGATGTTAAAGAGGCCATGGGCAAGTTCAGGGCGGGGCTGATCTCGGCCGAAGAGTTGCGAGAGGTGGAGGAGACCGCCTGCACGGGCTGCGGAGGATGCAATATGATGGGGACCGCCTCGACGATGTGCTTGGTGGTAGAGGCGCTGGGATTGAGCCTTCCGGGGAACGCCTCTGTAGAGGCGAACTCCGAAGAGCTGGACTATATAGCCTTCGAGGCGGGGAAGCGTGCCGTGGAGCTGGTCAGGGATGGGGTCCCCGCCCGAACCTTCATCACCCCACCCGCCTTGGAGAACGCCGCAAGGGTGGCACTGGCCGTGGGGGGTTCTACGAACCTATTGCTGCACCTGCCGGCGTTGGCCGCCGAGGTGGGACTGGAACTTTCCCTGAGGTGGTTCGACCGGCTTAGCCGCTCGACGCCCCTTTTAGCCAGGTTCAAGCCTGCCTCGAGCTTGACGATCTCCCACTTCCACCGGGCTGGGGGTATGCGAGCGGTGGTAGGGGAGCTGTGCAAGGGAGGGCTGATAGCGACCTCGTGCCCCACGGTGGGCGGAAGGATCATAGGGGAATTGGCCAGGGCGACAGAGGATGAGGGGGCGATCGCCCCCTTCGAGCGTCCCTTAGCCCCCGAGGGAGGTATAGCGGTGCTGTTCGGCAATTTGGCGCCCGGGGGAGCCGTAGTGAAGCAGAGCGCTGTAGCTCCCTCGATGCTCGTCCACTCCGGTCAGGCCCGCACCTTCGACTCGGAGGAGGAGGTCTACGCCCGGCTGATGGAAGGGGGGGTACAGCCGGGCGATGTGTTGGTGATAAGGTACGAGGGCCCCGTGGGCGGGCCGGGAATGAGGGAGCTCTCCCTTCCGGCGGCCGTATTGGTGGGCCGGAGGCTCTCCGAAGAGGTAGCTATGGTCACGGACGGCAGGTACAGCGGCGCGACGAGAGGGCCCTGTATTGGACACGTGTGCCCGGAGGCCGCCTTGGGAGGGCCTTTGGCAGCAGTGCGGGACGGGGACCGGGTACACATCGACATCCCCGGCCGTCGGCTTGAGGTGGAGCTCACCGACGCCGAGATTTCAAAGCGGCTTGAGCGGCGGCCTCCAGAGAAGCCGGTCCGGGGGTTCCTATCGCTCTACCGCCGCATCGTCCGACCTGCAAGCGAGGGAGCGCGCTGGGAGGTGTCAGATGGCCTTTAAGATGTTCATCGGGGGGAAGTGGTGCGATGCGATGGACGGGACTACGGTGCCGGTGGTCAACCCGGCCACCGAGGAGGTAATATGCGAGGTCCCATATGGAGGACGGAGGGAGGCGGAGGAGGCTTTGACGGCCGCGGCCGGTGCCTTCCCGGCGTGGTCCCGGGCCAGTTCGTACGAGCGGGGGGTCGTCTTGAAGAAGGCCGCGGACCTGATGCGCGAGCGTAAGGAGGAGCTGGCGCGGCTTTTGACCATGGAGGAGGGAAAGCCACTTGCCGAGTCCCGGTCTGAGATAGAGGCAGCTGCCAGCTATTTCGAGTGGTTCGCGGAGGAGGGGAAGCGGGCCTACGGTCAGATCGTCCCGGCCACCTCGTCCGGAAAACGCCACTGGGTGCTCAAGCACCCGGTCGGGGTCTGTGCCACCATAGCACCATGGAACTTCCCTGTGCTCCTCCAGGCCCG
>DTXA01000220.1 GCA_012962735.1 Candidatus Latescibacterota bacterium | reverse complement strand
GTGGTTATAGATGTCCCGAACGAGGTGGGGAGGCCGGCCCTGGCCGAGTTAGAGGTGGACACTGTAGGGGACAATATCGCTCTTCTGACCGAGGGAGACGGGGGAAGTATCACAACGTATGAAAGGGGAGGGGGACCTGATATCTATGACGGAGATGCGGGGACCTATTGGGGATTCACCCCGGTCGGCGACACTGAGTGGGATAAGGGGACGACGGGGAAGACGCGGCTGGCGGCGAGTTTTGAGTGGGATCTTGGAGCCACCTTCTGGGTGGATCAGATCTTCCTCCATTTCGGGCAATATGGCTTCTATGCAGGACAGCCTATTCGGGGCAGAGACATTGTACCGGGGTATATTCTTATGACCTCGGATGGTTCTCCGAGGCCGGGAGGAGCGGTGGACTGGCCGCCCGGAGGGAAGTATGCGTATCAACCTGTAGCCGATGTGGAGAATCTGGAGGTACCCTATCAGCTCCGCTTCAATCACGAGATCGAACGCAGGAAGGTGCGACACCTGTTCTTCCGAGTCGCCCACGGTGTGGGGTACTGGGGTAGAGGCACAGACCGTCTGTTTGAAGTGATGATATTCGGGGAGGGGTATCCGGCGGAGGCGGTCCTCACCTCTCAGCCGGTGGATCTGGCGAAGGTGGCCGGCAGTCCTGGGACAGAGAAGCTCGTCTCTGGGCTTAGGTGGGAGGCGGAACAGCCTCTGTTTCCTATGACGAGGGTGGAAGTTCGAACTCGGAGCGGTGATACACTGGATACGTTGAAGACCTATTATAAGAAAATCGGAGGAAAATTAAATGAGGTTACCCAGGAGGAATATTATAAGTTAAAAAAATTCTTGAGAGGACCGGTTGAGGTGAGGGGGTTTAAACCGGGGGAGGGTTGGAGCAGATGGAGTTCGGTCTATTCCCGGTCCGGACCTTTTCTCTCCCCCTCGCCCAATAAGTTCGTCCAGTTTCAGGTGAAACTCTTAACGGAACGGCCCGATACGGCCCCGGTCTTGAGAGGGCTGTATGTGGATCTTACGAATCCTCTGGTGAGAAAGATCACGGGTGCGGTGATGCCTAGGGAAGTCAGGGAAGTGGACCGGCTCTTACCGTATACACATCGGATGTGGCCGGAGGCAGATCCCGGGGACCCGGGGTTCGATCAGGTGCTCATCCGGGCCCCGGTGGTGAGGGATACAGTGGGCTTAGAAATCAACGGGAAGGAAGAGGTGCCCGAGTTTGTGGAGTTCGGAACCGATTCGCTTCGGATCGGTCTGCCTATGTTGGTTAAAGGGGATTCGGTGGCGGTCCGGTTCAAGGCAAAGGTCGCTAAGAATGGGATCGTGTTTGATGCCCTTGTGGGTACGTCCACGATGCCCGGGGTCTGGCAGGGAGTGGACCCCTCTGGCCCTAGGGCTACTCTCATCTTTCTGCCCGCCCTGGCGGAGAGCAAGGACCTGATTGGGAACCTTCAGATCTCTCGACTATTCACACCCAACGGGGATGGGGTCCATGATCGGGCGGAGATCGCTTTCACGCTGTTAAAGG
>DTXA01000219.1 GCA_012962735.1 Candidatus Latescibacterota bacterium | reverse complement strand
GAGGAGCTGGAAGAGCTGAGCGGTAAGGAGATCTCCCTGCCCGATAAGAGGATCATCCCCTTGAAAGAGCTGGCCGAGGAGCACGGCGTGGGGGTGGAGGTGATCCGCCAGATCGTTGAGGAGAAGCTAGCTACCGATGACAGCCGCCTTCTCATCGGGGAGGAGATCGTGGCCGGCGAACTCCTCGAGGAGCTCCGGGCGAAGATCGAGGCCCTTCCCTATCTGGATGATGGAAAGAGCAAGAGTAGGGACTACTTCCAAGTGAAGGAGCTCCTGGAAGATATGGGCCTCCCCGAACAGGCGCTGAAGGAGATCGGCTACAGGGTGGAGTGGCGCCGGCTCCTCCCCCCGGATGCGAGGGTGACCAGGGCGAGATGAGCGGGCATCCGCAGGGGTGCAGGGGGCAGCCTTGACAAGGAGGGATCGATCGTCCGGATATAGCGGAGGAGCATCCCCTTGATGCGGCCCTCAAGCCCTATAAATTCCGTATCGATCGTGATGAGCTCTAGCTGATCCAGATAGTCCTTCAAGAGAAGGAAGAGGCCGGCGGCGAAGAGCTTGAGGTGGGGCAACTTGAGGGGAGGCCTCCTCCGGCGGAGGTGTTCAAGCCCTGCTCTCTTCACCCGTAACTATTCAGCCTGTTGAAGTCAGGCCGACCGATAGTGTAAGCTGTCTCCCGTGCAGATAGCAGATACAGGTTCAACCTGCGGTTGTTCTTTGACTATGATGGCCCCCTCTTACGAGGAGTTACTCCAGGAGAACGAGGAACTGCGGGCCAAAGTAGCAGAGCTCTCCGAGGAGAATCGCGCTCTGCACGCCATCATTCTATCCGGAGCTACTGTCACTTGCCCCTTGCCCCTTACACATTTTGGGCCTACCCCCTGACGTTGAGATAAAGCCGTGTGCAAGTGCGCACGGAAGAGCAGAGCCGAAATGGGGGAGCCTGCCCGGATAGCCTATCATGATCCGGTTGCCGAGCCATTGAGATTGAAATTTCCGGACTTGGGCGGTAGGATCAGTATAAGAGAAGGAGCTATTGATGGGAAGGAGCAAGAAGGGATTAACCTTAGCGATAGCCGAGCTCTATCCCCCTCAAGGGGAGTGGACTGAGGAGGATTACTTCAACCTCCCCGATACCAACCGCTATATCGAGCTCTCTGAAGGGAGTTTGATCATGCCGCCACATCCTACCTATAGGCATCAGAGGGCGCTGTTGGAACTATATACGCGCCTGCGCACCTTCAGCGAAGAGAATGATCTCGGGCAGGTGTTGGTGGCACCGCTGCCGGTGCGGCTCTGGCCGGGGAAGATCCGTGAGCCGGACATCTTCTTCATCGCCAACGAACACTCCGATCGTATTGGGGAGCGGGTCTGCGGCGTCCCAGATCTGGTAGTGGAGGTGACCTCCCCAGGCACCAGGCGGGGCGATCGGATGGAGAAGTTCGCTGAGTATGCCAAGGCCGGTGTGAGCGAATATTGGCTGGTAGATCCTGAAGAGGGAGCCATCGAGGTGTATATCCTCAAGGAAGGAGCTTACATGCCCTTAGGGACGTATGGCCTCGGTGAGGTCGCGCAGTCCCAGCTTCTTTCGGGCTTCCAGGTGGTGATCGATGAGATCTTGGAGAGGGGCAAAGATGGCAAAGGCTAAGGTGCCGACCGAGAAGATGACCTATGAGGGGTTCCTCAAGTGGTGCGATGAGGACACCTGGGCCGAGTGGGTCGATGGGGAGATCATTGTGCTCACACCGGCATCCGATAAACACCAAGATCTGGCGGACTTCTTAACGGCGATCCTGCGGATCTATACAGAGGCCCGGGGGTTGGGCGTCGTCCGAAGCGCGCCATTCCAGATGAAGACGGGGCCTGAACTTCCAGGGCGAGAACCGGACATCCTCTTCATCGCCCAGGAGCATTTGGAGCAACTGAAGGAGACCTATCTGGAAGGTCCTGCCGATCTAGTGATCGAGATAGCCTCCCCGGAGAGCCGCCTGCGCGATCGCGGCGAGAAGT
>DTXA01000218.1 GCA_012962735.1 Candidatus Latescibacterota bacterium | reverse complement strand
CAATATATCCAAGACCCAAAATCCGAGATTGTGCCGGGTCTCCCTGTACTTCTCTCCTGGGTTGCCAAGGCCCACGATCAGGTACACCTAAGACTCGGCCTCCTCCTGTTGCTCCTGCACCAGCTCGGGTTCCTCTATGGCTTCCTCTACCTCCTCCGACGGCTTCACAGGAGGTACCACTGTGAGCACCGGCTGTTGGGGGTCCACGACCACCCGAGGGTCTATACGCTTGAGGTCCTCCCCGTGTACCACATCCCCGATCCCCAGACCCGAGACGTCCACTTCTATCCTTTCGGGGATCTCCGTGGGTAGGCACTCCACTGCCACGGAGTGCACGAGGTGGTCGAGCACCCCTCCCTCCTTCACCCCTGCCGGAGTTCCGACCGTGACTATGGGCACCTCCACCGTCACCCTCTCGTTCAGGAGCACCCTCTGCAGGTCCACGTGCAGAAGCTCGTCCGTTACCGGGTGGTATTGCAATTCCTTGACCACCGTAAGGCAATCCCTCCCATCCACTACCACTCGGTACACCGAACTCGTGCCCCCTTTGTGCAGGGCTACTTCGAACGACTTCCTGTCCAACGCTATGGGGAGAGGGTCCTCCCTCCCGCCATACAACACCGCCGGAATTCGTCCGGCCCTGCGAAGTTTCCTGACATGTCCTTTGCCCGCATTCCGTCTCTCGCCGTACAACACCTGCTCCGGCATAACTCCCCCTCACTCGAAAAGCGAACTCACCGAAAGGCCCAGATGTATCCTCCGGATGGCCTCGGCGAATATCTCCGCCACCGAGACCACCTTCACCTTCTCTCCACCTGAGAAGGGGATAGTGTCGGCCACAACTACCTCCTTCAAGGGCGACGCCTGGACTTTCTCCAGGGCGCCCCCCGAGAACAAAGGATGCGTGCAGGCCGCATATAGTTCCAGCGCTCCGGCCTCCTTCAGGGCCTGCGCCGCCCCCACCAGCGTCCCTCCAGTATCTATCATATCGTCCCTCAAAAGCACGTTCTTGCCCTCAACATCCCCTATGATGCTGATCACCTCAGAGGAGTTGGGATGGGGCCTTCTTTTATCCACGATCACAAGGCCTACCCCCATCCGCTTGGCGAACGCCCGCGCCATCTTCACGCTCCCCAAGTCCGGGGATACTACGACGAGGTTATCGGAGGGCAGGGATGCGAAGTACCGCCCGAATATCGGGGAGGAGTACAGGTGGTCCACGGGGATGTCGAAGAACCCCTGGATCTGGGGGGTGTGGAGGTCCATGGTGAGCACACGGTCGGCCCCCGCGGTCGTGATCAGGTTCGCCATAAGCTTTGCCGAGATCGGCTCCCTGGATCTGGCCTTCCTGTCCTGCCTTGCGTACCCGAAATAGGGTACGACGGCCGTGATCCGGTCCGCAGAGGCCCTCTTAAGGGCATCGAGCATGATTAAAAGCTCTAAGATGTTATCGGCAGGAGGGGAGGTGGACTGGATCACGAACACGTCCGCGCCCCGAACGCTTTCGTGGATCGCCACCGATATCTCCCCGTCCTTGAACCTTCTCACCTCCGCCTGCCCCATCGGCACGTCCAGAATCTCCGCGATCCTGCGGGCCAGTTCAGGGTTTGAATTTCCGCAGAACAACAGCAGATCGTGCATCTTCGCTCCTTAAGACCGGAAGGCCTGCACTTCAGCTTGGCTGCCCGGCGAGGACTCGAACCTCGATAAACGGCTCCAAAGGCCGCTGTCCTGCCAGTTGGACGACCGGGCAGCTAATGTTCTCCACTTCGCTCCGATACTTCTTGGGGGCCCCGAATTCTCAGCTGGCGAAAAGCTTACTCCTTATACCGGACGGCAGAGAGCCGTCCAGAAACCTTCCTTCCCGAGGTCCCCAGCCGCCTTCCGGGCCTTCTCCAGCTCGGAGAAGACCCCAAACACCACAGAACCACTTCCCGAAAGCAGAGCCACAAAAGCCCCCTGTTCCTCAAGCCGCCTCCGGGTCCACCGCACTTGAGGGTATTCTTCCTCGACCACAGACTCGAAATCGTTCTCTAATATGCCCCAGAAGTTCTCGGGCGGGGGAATCCCATTTTCGAGAAGATTTATTAAATTAAAATACTCCCTCCCGGAAGTCAAGGAGATTTTCCCCACCTGTCTGTACGCCCACCGGGTGGAGACCCCAAACCCCGGATACACTAAAAGGTACCATATACCAAAGGGCCAGCTCACATAGTGGAGCACCTCCCCTCTACCCCTGACCACGGCCGTGCCGGGCCGCAGCAAGAATGGCACATCGGACCCCAGGGAAGCCGCCAGCTTCTCGAGCTTTCGGAAGTCCGGCCGTATCCCCCATAACCTGCACAGCCCCCTCAACACCGCAGCAGCGTCGCTGCTGCCCCCTCCCAGCCCAGCCCCGACAGGGATGCGCTTCAGGAGGCGTATCCGCACCCCCTTGGAAATCCCGAAAGCCTCCCGAAAACTTTCGGCCGCCCGGTAGGCCAGGTTCTCCGGCCCCTTCGGCACCTCGCGGCCCGGACAGATCAGGGAGACTTCTCCGGCCTCCTCCAAGATTACCCGATCCCAGATATCGACCGTCTGCATCACGGTCAAGATCTCGTGGTACCCGTCCGGCCGCCTCCCCAAGAGCTTAAGTCCCAAATTCACTTTGGCGTACGCCCTCTCTTCCACCCTCATAGCACCTGGAATCCCATCCACCTTGACTTAGACCCCGTCCTTGGCTCGGCTCCCACGGCGTCCCCACGCCAGCGATACTCCCTCAGCCTTAGGGAATCCCACAGAGCCCTTCCATCGAAATTGTACAGAATTCTACCCATCCCCTCCCCGAACAGCGGGGTGGCATCCTGCCAGATGCTGTCCCAGACCTTCCCGCCGTCCATCTCCTCCACCACCACCCTGAAGTACGCAATATCGGGGTCCCCTGGATGCCCGAAGCAGAACAATGGCTTGCGGTCCTCGGTCTCTCCCCACGGGAACTGAAGGACGAATTTAGGCAACAAACGGTAGTCCACAGTATCGCTGGGGAGGCTCTGGTTCCCCACCTGGTCCACAGCCTTCAGGAAGTACCGATACCGAACCTTCAAGTCCTCCTACGCTCCGACGACCCATACGAGCTTTATCCAATCCCCATCGGGGACGAGATAAAAAGCCCTATAAGGCCCAATAGGACTATCCCTTCCCTCACGGCAAGAACTTCCCCGTTATCCTGTGTAGCACCCCGAAATCCCTGGGCACAATGGCGTAGTCCACCTTAAATCTCTCCCACCCTAGCCCGACCCCGGCCCTGGGCCTTTCCCCATCGTATCCGACACGCAGGGCCACCTTCCCCTTGGTCCACTCCACCCCCCAGTGGCTTCTTCCTCCACAGTGTACCTCCCGGCCCCACAAGAACAAAACCCTCCCGAAGGAGAAATGTTGGTAGTAGCTCGCACCTATACACCCCCGCCAGCGTATCCTATCCGCATGTCGGGAGCGCCATAGCACCATCGTATTACCCACGTCCTGTATGGCCAAACCTAAGCATAACTCCCCCAAAGCCTCGTGGGCGACCAGGTGGGAAAGCTCCACCTGGACCATCCCCCCCAGATCCAACCCAACCCCGCGTCCCTTGGCATCCCCGAGGGACTTTCGCAGAAATTTAACGCTCACCCCGACCGGGAGGGAGAGGGGAAGCTCGAAGAACCTCCATCCAAGGTCTAAGGTAAAGGAGTTCTCCTTAAGAAATGTAAGATACAGGGCATCGTCCGAGGCGGAGAAGTATCCCTCCGGCACTCCGTCGCCCTGTAAAGCCAGGTCCTGAGCCCTCTGTAAGCGTTCCCTCCTGCCGCCCGGCAGCTCCGGAAACCTCGGAACGCCCGTTACCTGCAGACGGACCCAGCTCGCCGAGAGCACCGCCTCCCCAAAGGGCCCGGCGAAGCCGAGATAGTGGTATCCATCCCAATAGCCCAAAGGAGAAAGAGGGGTATATCCCGCCCAGACCACAGTATGCCTAAGGCCACTTAAGCTCGCCGGGTTCCATACGACCCCTCCCACCTCCTCCGAGACCCCGACCGTGCCCCCTCCGAGAGCCTCCGGCCGGGCCCCTATACCGAGCTCCAGAAAGTCCCCAGCGTATTCCCCGGCCTTGGCGACCCCCAAAAGGGCTATGACCCAGAAAAGCGACATCCCCCTAACGTGTGCGCGCAACCTTCAATACCCTCCGCACCTCCTCTCCATCCGAAGATATCGCCTTCAACACGCAGAAGTACAATCCATTAGCCACCTCGTTCCCCCTTATATCCCTACCGTCCCAAAGCACTT